>JAKAKY010000030.1 GCA_021824365.1 Bacteroidota bacterium
CCGCTTCTTCATCAATCCACTGCAATAACCTGCCGCCAAACAAAGTGTGATTCGGATTTAAATCTTCCGGCTTTACCCATTTCCGGGTATGGAAATTCATTTCATCTGCTGCTATATTGTATTGATTACTATTTTGTAATGGGCTGTATCAAATCCCATTTATTTCCATACAAATCTTCAAACACCAATACGGTACCGTAAGGTTGTTCTGCCGGTTCGCTGATTATGCGCACTTTTTGCTGTTGCAAATTTTTATAATCACGTTGTATATTATCGGTATGCAAAAACAAAAATACCCTGCCGCCACTTTGGTGGCCGATACATTTCTCCTGTTCTTCATTTGCTGCTTTGGCTAATAATAACCGGCATCCGCTACTGCCGGGTGGTGTAACTACTACCCATCTTTTGGTATCAGACAGTTGCGTATCTTCTACTAATTTAAACTGTAATCTTTGTGTATAAAAATCAATGGCTTCATCATAATCCCGCACCAACAAAGCCATTTGTATAATTTCCTGTTTCATTGCCTGCTGCTAATGGTTATTCAATTCGATTGAATGGTATTATTCCCTGCAAAATATACCAGTGTTTAATTACGAACAGGTTTGCCTGTTTTTAAAACACTCTGAATGCGCTCTAAGGTTTTCTTCTGACCACATAAACTTAAAAAGGCTTCGCGTTCTAAGTCTAATAAATATTGTTCAGATACTTGTGCGGGTGCGCTCAAATCGCCGCCACACATTACGTAGGCTAATTTAGTGGCTACTAATGCATCATGATCGGTAGCATACCCGCCTCGTTTCATGGCGTTAATACCTGCCAGCAAAGCGCCTAAGGCAGAGCGTCCTAAAACGATAATGTCTTTGCGTTGGGCCGGCATGGTATAACCTGCATCAAATAAATCAATCACAGCTTTTTTAGCGGCAGCAATTCTTCTGTCGGGATTTAAAAGCACCATATCCCTGTGTTTACGCAAAATACCTGATTGATACGCTTCAAAAGCGCTGGTAGCTACTTTCGCTGTGGCTATGGTTAAAAATCGTTCTTTTAAAGGATTTAATTCAGGTTCATCTTTGTGCAACTCATCTGATGCACGTAATACAAATTCTTTGGTGCCGCCTCCGCCGGGTATTAATCCAACGCCCAATTCCACCAATCCAATATAGGTTTCGGCAGCAGCACAAACTTTATCAGCATGCAGGTTTAATTCGCAACCACCACCCAGGGCCAGCCCATGCGGGGCTGCTACCACCGGAACGGCAGAATATCTTACCCGCATCATGGTATTTTGGAACATGCGAATGGCCATATCTAATTCATCATATTCCTGCTCAATAGCCAACATAAAAATCATGCCCACATTAGCGCCTGCACTGAAATTAGGGCCAGGGTTGGCTATTACCAATCCTTTAAATTTTTCTTCTGCAACGGTAATGGATTGCTGTATGCCTTCTAATACTTCGCTGCCAATGCTATTCATTTTGGTACTCCATTCCAATGCTACTACATCATTGCCAATATCATATAATTTACATCCACTGTTTTTCCAAATAAGGCTGTCGGTAAAATTGCCGAGTACAATAAAGCTATCTTCACCGGGCATAAAGCGGTAGGCCCTGCCGGGGATATCATAAAATTTCTTCCTGCCTTTTTCCAAAGCATAGAAGGAAGTTTTGCCGGCTGCTAACATTTCCTCCACCCAATTGGCTATGGTATAACCTGCCAGTTTCATTTCGTGTACTGTTTTGGCAACACCTAATAAATCCCAGGTTTCAAAAGCGCCAATTTCCCAGCCAAAACCGGCTTTCATGGCATCATCAATTCGGTACAGTTCATCTGATATTTCAGGAATGCGGAAAGAGATATAGGAAAACAATGCATAATGAAAACTTCTGTAAAAATTACCTGCTTTATCTTTTGAGTGCTGTAAAAGTTTTATTCTTTCTTTTAAATCCCCAATAGGCTTTGCAACATCTAAGGATGCAAATTTTGATTTTTGCCGGGCCTCGTATTCAAATGTTTGCAGGTTTATTACCTGTATGTCTTTTCCACCGGCGCTTTTCATTTTTTTGAAAAAGCCCTGTCCTGTTTTATCGCCCAATCTGTTTTCCTGCACCATTTTTTCGAGCCATGCAGGTATTTGGAATATGTTTTTGGCTTCATCACTGGGGCAATTATCAGCTACGCCTTTGGCTACTTTTACTAATGTGTCAATGCCTACCACATCTGCCGTTCTAAACGTAGCCGATTTGGGCCTGCCAATAATGGGGCCGGTTAATGCATCAATTTCATCAATACTTAAGCCCTGTTGTTCCATAATATGAAAAATACTCATAATGCTGAATACTCCAATTCTGTTGGCAATAAAAGCAGGTGTATCTTTACACAATACAGTGGTTTTGCCTAAATACAAATCGCCATACTGTAACAAAAAATCAATCACCTCTTTTTTGGTATGTTGGGTAGGTATAATTTCTAATAATCTTAAATAGCGGGGCGGATTAAAAAAATGGGTTCCGCAAAAATGTTGTTGAAAATCTTCGCTTCTTCCGGCAGCCATTAAATGTATGGGAATGCCCGATGTATTGGAAGTGATTAGCGTACCCGGCTTTCTGTATTTTTCTACTTCTGTAAATATTTGTTGTTTTATATCTAAACGCTCCACTACTACTTCAATAATCCAGTCGGCAGTGGTAATATCTTTCATGTTATCGGTAAAGTTACCTGTCGTAATTTTTTTGACTGCTTCGGATGTATATACCGGCGACGGATTACTTTTTAATGCAGTTTGTAAAGCATCATTCACCAATTTGTTTCTTACGGCTGTGTTCGTGCTTTCCCCGGCATCCTTACTCAGCATATCTAATAACAATACTTCTACACCTGTTCCCGCAAAATGACAAGCAATGCGTGAACCCATAATTCCGCTTCCTAAAACGGCCACCTTTTTAATAATATGTTTCATGTGTTTGTATTTTATCTTTTATATTACCTGAATTAGCACCGGTATTGCCGGTTATTGGCTGTTACCATGCTGATTATTTCATCCTTTTTTCCTGTTCGGCATTCCTATGTTGTGTTGGATGCAACTAAAATGAGTAGTTGTATTTTCATCTTTACACAAAGTAACAGGTGTGTTTTAATTGCTAAGCCATTTTTCTCTCTGCTTTTATTGAAAACAATGCATGCTAACCATTGTATACTAATGTTACAACTTACCACCAAAGCTAAATAAAAAATAGTTAGCTATGCAACTAATTTTAGAGAAAATATAGGGTTTAACTAAAAGTAATTGAACAGGTATTAAGGTAAGCGGCTTCTTCGTTGCATTAATTCGCGCCAGGTAGTTAAAATAATACCTTTTTGTTGTATGTATGCTTTTAAGCGTGGATCGAGCATAGCTAATAAATCGCCTCTGCGGGTAGGGCCGCTGTCAGAGATGTGTTTGAATTGTGGCGTGGTGGCCGTGCAATGCATGATTACCATGGTTACGCCGGGTTGCAAACTGTTTAGGGCCGCAATGTATTGATTGGTTCTGTATACCTGTAAAAGACTGTCGTTATGCAGGGTATTGGGTGGGTTCTTCCAATCGTAGCTTTCGTTAAACAAATCATCCAAAACCGGTAAGCCCGATTGCCATAATATATTCCCCATCAAATGCATTTGTGCCATTAATTGTTGTGAAGCATGCATTTGCCTCGAAATGAGGGTAGCATGCCCACCGGGTAACATAACAGGTATATGATTTTTGATGCCTATTTGAACGTATTGTTCCGCAAAAGCTGGTGTGGCTAATAAAGTACCCATGTGGGTATCTACATGGGTGGGGGTAAAGCCCATCGCTAAGGCTCTTTGCAATTGTGCATTAATTTCAGTAGCTACTTCGGTTGCCGATGCGTGTTGAACTACATCGGCTACATTGGGCCATAAACAACCCTGTTGGTCTACTAACCCGGGTGTAGCGGGCTTTCCACTCAGGGGCCCCCAACGATAATTTTTCCATTCAGATGTGAGTGTTAAATGTAAACCTGCATCTATTTGTGGATGCGCTTTTAAAAATTCCACAAATCCCGGCACCCAGGGGCAGGGCATCATCACACTGGTAGAGGTAGCTACGCCTTTCGTTAATGCAAGGATGGCTCCCTCATTCGATTCGTAACTCATGCCGGCATCATCAACATGCAAAATCACCACTTTTGCACCCTTTGGAAATCCCAATTTTTCTGCATAGGTACTGTCTGTGGCCCTGGCCATGAAAATCAGGCTGATACCTGCTAACATAAGTAATAATTGTTTACTGCCTTGCGTAAACATATAAAATAATCGCTTCATCTTTTTGGTTTGAATGATGCATTTAAGTTAAGCAAGTTTCAGATTCCTGCACTGTTTTTTATGGTTTTTATTTCTCTTGCAAAAAGTGCACCTCATAAAAATGCACTGCATTATACTTATTCATCCATTTTTGATACTTTTTTTACATTTTTCGGCCTCTATTTTAATCCTGCTTTAAACTGCAAAATAAAATGTGGTGCTTTGAACTGATTTGCTGCAAAAATCATTACTTTCAAACACCCGAATCAAACATTAAAATCCTACCATATTATGGGCGAATTACAAATTAAGAAAGAATCAAAAAAGTATGATACCATTATCATCGGCTCCGGTGCCGGTGGGGGCATGGCAGCTTATGTGTTGGCGAATGCCGGTTTAAAAGTTTGTTTATTAGAGGCCGGACCCAGTTACGATCCTGCTGTAAATTCTGATCAACTAAAAAATCCGTGGGAATCACCCCGGCGTGGTGCCGGCACAAAGTTTCGCCCATTTGGCGATTTTGATGGTTGCTACTGGGGCTGGGAAATTGATGGTGAACCCTATACGCATGCCAATGGTACAAAATGGGAGTGGTGGCGTGCCCGTATGGTAGGAGGTCGTACCAACCATTGGGGAAGAATTTCATTGCGATTTGGCCCTAAAGATTTTAAACGTAAAAGCATTGATGGCCTGGGTGATGACTGGCCCATTGGTTATGAAGATGTAAAACCTTATTACGATAAAATTGACCGGCTTATTGGGGTTTTTGGCACCAATGAAGGATTGCCGAATGATCCGGATGGTATTTTTTTACCGCCTCCCAAACCACGTTTGCATGAATTGATGCTAAAAAAATCAGCGGCCGGTAGTAACATTCCCGTTATTCCTTCCCGATTATCTATTTTAACCAAACCCATTAATAAAGAGCGCGGTGCCTGTTTCTTCTGTGCACAATGCGGCAGGAGTTGTAAAGTATACGGTGATTTTTCTTCATCATCTGTTTTAATTAAACCTGCGGTAGCTACCGGTAATGTTGATTTAATTACCAATGCTATGGCCAGGGAAATTTTAACCGGAAGTGATGGCCTGGCTACCGGTGTTTCTTATGTTAATAAAACCGATATGTTAGAATACCAGGTAATGGGCAGGGTTGTAATATTGGGTGCCAGTGCCTGTGAAAGTGCTCGTTTATTGTTGAATTCAAAATCGGGCAGGCATCCCAACGGATTGGCCAATAGCAGCAATGTTGTAGGTAAATATTTGCACGATTCAACCGGTGCAGGCATGGGCGGCGTATTACCACAGTTGTTTGACAGAAAGCGGTATAATGAAGATGGAGTGGGTGGCATGCACGTTTACACGCCCTGGTGGTTAGATAATAAAAAATTAGATTTTCCCCGTGGATATCATATTGAATATTGGGGCGGCATGCAACAACCGGCGTATGGTATTGGTATGGGGGTGCAATCGTTAAACGGCAAATTTGCCGTGCATGGTAAAACCAAAGAAGCCGGTGGTTATGGCGCATCATTAAAAGAAGATATCCGCTTTTTTTATGGTGCCAGTTTTGGTATGGCGGGCAGGGGTGAGGCAATTGCCAGAGCCGACAGCTATTGTGAAATTGATCCCAATGTGGTAGATAAATTTGGTATCCCGGTATTGCGCTTCAATACTACCTATACCGATTATGAAATTAACCAGGCCAAACACATGCACCAGACTTTCCAGGAAATTATGCACCAAATGGGTGCCATTATTACCTGGGGCGATGATAATGGCCCGCACAATAATTGGGGGTTGGCTAACCCCGGTAATATTATACATGAGGCCGGTACCGTTAGAATGGGGAATGACTCTAAAACATCTGCACTCAATAAATGGAGTCAGGCACACGATTGTAAAAATGTATTTTGTGTAGATGGCGGACAATTTGTATCGCAGGCCGATAAAAATATTACCTGGACCATTCTTGCGTTATCCATGCGTGCCAGCGAATATATTATTGACCAAATGAAAAAACAAAATATTTAATGTGTAATCGGATATGTTATACCTGTAAAACAATCAGTTATGGGTAATATACTTACTGATAGCACACCTGAATACAATACCATTACCCTTCAACACAAATAAAATTGTATGGACAGAAGAAAATCGATTAAAGCTTTACTCATCACCGGTGCCTCTGCCGGTGTGTTAGTGGAAGCCTGTAAAAATACCGACAAAAAAGTAACCGATGCTTCTACATTAAGTGCCAATCCTTTTTTGGGACCGGATAGAATGGAAGAAGAAAAAAAGCATTTTGAAAAAGTAGCTGCTGAAAAGTTCTTTGATGATCATGAAATGGCTACCATTACTGTATTATCAGATATTATTATTCCCAAAGATGCAGTGAGCGGCAGCGCTACTGATGCAAAAGTGCCGGAGTTTATTGCATTTATTGTAAATGATATGCCCGAACACCAATTGCCTTTACGCGGCGGTTTGCGTTGGTTAGATATGCAATGCCTGAACAAATATGGTCATGCTTTTGTAGATTGTATACCCCGGCAACAAATAGAAATGGTGGATGCTATTGCCTATCCCAATAAAGCCAAACCTGAAATGTTGCAGGGCGTTGCCTTTTTTAATAAAATGCGTGATTTGGTGGCTACCGGCTTTTATACATCCGAAATGGGCGTAAAAGATATTGGCTATATGGGTAATGTACCCAATCAGTGGAATGGTGTTCCGGATGATGTGCTGAAACAATATGGCCTGGTTTATTCGGAAAGAGAAATGAAAGAATGTGCCCATTATGATAAGGCATAATCACTGCTTTACCATACACAAACAATTCACTTTTACTATCTTACTTCACTGCCATTTTCCGTATCCTCTTCCGGATTGATGAAATGCAGTTTCCCTTTACTGTCTTCTGCCATCAATATCATACCATTACTCTCAATGCCTCTCATCTTTCTGGGGGCTAAATTGGCTATAACGGTAACCTGTTTGCCCACAATACTTTCCGGATTAAAATGTTCTGCAATTCCGGATACAATGGTACGTGTTTCAAAACCCATATCAACAGTTAACTGCAATAATTTATCGGTCTTGGCTACTTTTTCAGCAGCTATAATGGTACCTACTCTACAATCTAATTTGGCAAAATCATCATAAACAATCTCCGGTTTCAGTGGCTTATATGCCGGTGTTGTTGTTTTGGTAACAGGTGTAGTATTCATTGGTTTACTTTGTGTTTGTAGTTTTTGTATCTGTGCCGTAATTTCTTCCTCTTCAATTTTCCGGAATAATAATTCAGGCGGTCTTAATGAGTAGCCTACACGCAATAAATTTAAACTACCTGCATTTTGCCATTCTAACATTTTAGGTACAACTTTCATCATGTGTAGCATTTTACCGGCGGTATGCGGCAAAAATGGATTAATTAAAATATTTATATTAGCGGTAAGTTGTAAACTTAAGTGCAAACAATTATCAATCAATTGTTGACTAATCGGGTTATCGGCTACCTGACCTGCTTTTTTCCAGGGTTCTTTTTTCTGTAAGTACTGATTGCCTTTTCTCGACAGGTCAATCACTTCAAATAATGCATCTCTAAACTTATAGTGTTCTATGTTTTCTTCTACTTTTTGCTTTGCCTTTTGAATATCGGCAATTAAAGTGTGGTCCGTTTCATCTAAATGAGCATTGTGTAACGGAGGTACCTTGCCGTTGCATAATTTATGCAGCAGCACAAAAGTTCTGTTGACAAAATTGCCAAATATAGCCACCAATTCACTGTTATTCCTGTCCTGAAAATCTTTCCAGGTAAAATCATTGTCTTTTGTTTCCGGTGCATTGGCGCACAATACATAGCGCAACACATCCTGTTGTTCGGGAAAGTCTTTTACATACTCATGTACCCAAACTGCCCAATTGCGTGAGGTTGATACTTTTTCTCCTTCAATATTTAAAAATTCATTGGCGGGTACATTATCAGGCAACACAAAATTGCCATGTGCTTTCAGCATGGCCGGAAATATAATGCAATGAAATACAATATTATCCTTGCCAATAAAGTGTACTAATTTAGTATCTTCCTTACACCAGTAGTCTTCCCATTGCGGGGTAAGTTCTCTGGTAGCAGAAATATAGCCGATGGGTGCATCAAACCAAACGTATAAAACTTTACCTGCGGCATCGGGTAAGGGTACTTTTACCCCCCAGTTGCTGTCTCTGGTCATGGCACGTGGTTGTAAACCATTGTCTAACCAACTTTTGCATTGCCCATATACGTTATTTTTCCATTCTTTATGCCCCTCAATAATCCATTCTTTTAACCAGGGTTCATAGTTTTGTAAAGGAAAGTACCAGTGTTTGGTTTTCTTTTTAACCGGCACAGCATCACTTAAAGTGCTACGTGGATTTATTAGTTGCTCCGGACTTAATGAGGTGCCGCATTTTTCACATTGGTCGCCATACGCCGACGGGTTGCCGCATACCGGACAGGTGCCGGTAATATAACGGTCGGCTAAAAAAGTTTGTGTGGTTTCATCAAAATATTGTTCGGTTTCTATTTCTTCAAACAAACCGTCATCGTACAATTTCTTAAAAAATGCAGCAGCCGTTTCGTGATGCACGGGGTTAGAGGTACGCGAAAAAATATCAAATGCAATACCCATTTGTGCAAAGTTTTTTTTAATTAATGCGTGGTATTTATCTACCACTTCCTGTGGTGTAATACCTTCCTTCATGGCGCGGATGGTAATGGGTACGCCATGCTCATCGCTTCCACACACAAACTGCACATCTCTTTTTTGTGCTTTCTGGTAACGTACATAAATATCGGCAGGTAAATAACATCCCGCCAAATGGCCAATATGCACCGGCCCGTTGGCATAAGGAAGGGCAGCAGTAACCAATAATCTTGTATAGTTTTTTGTAGTCATCTCTATCACTTTAATCAACTTCCGTTGCGTCGCACACTTGTACTGTAACACTTTATGCGGCTGTTGAGCCCGCAAAAATAAGCATTCGCTACAAGTATGCAGTATTTATCCATGTATGCCACTTTTTTGAATGCATGAAACTACTCCCTATTTTGTTTTAACTTGCTCTTTTAATTCCTCAACACTTATCCTTCTATCCATGACACTGTATAAAAATTACACTCTTTTTTTTGTAACAGCAATCGTTGTTGCCATTTCCGGAAATGCACAGCAAATTCAGATCAATCAATTAGGCTATGGAATAGATGCCCCAAAAATTGCAGCAGTAACCAATATGGAAAAAGGTAGTCGTTTTTATCTTACATCCTTAAATTATGGTGATACGGTTTATTCCGGGGTTTTGTTGCCTGCTCATACAGATACCTATGCCAACCAAATGCCGGTGCAATTAGCCGATTTCAGTACATTTCAACAACCGGGTGTTTATCATTTACTGGTTCCGGGAGCACAGAATCAACCCATTGTCTACATTCAATCACAACCATTTTATGCGGTGGGTAAGGCGCTCATTAAAGGCTTTTATTACCAACGGGCTTCCATGCCTTTATTACCTGCTTATGCGGGTATGTGGAGAAGGGAAGCGGGACACCCCGATACGGCTGTATTCATTCATTCATCTGCTGCTACTGCCCAACGCCCCGTCGGCTCTGTTATTGTTACACCCGGCGGCTGGTACGATGCCGGTGATTATAACAAATACATTGTGAATTCAGGTATCACGGTTTATACCTTACTTAATGCGTATAGTAATTTTTCACCTTATTTTGATACACTACACTTCTATATTCCCGAAAGCAATAACACATTACCCGATTTGTTGGATGAGGTTTTATACAACCTTCGCTGGATGCTGACCATGCAGGATACGGATGGGGGTGTTTACCATAAATGCACCAATGCTGCTTTTGATGGTATGATAATGCCCAATGCAGCAATGCAGCCCCGTTATGTAGTACAAAAATCAACTGCTGCAACCTTAGATTTTGCTGCAGTAATGGCGCAGGCCAGCCGCATATTCGCCCAATGGAATCAGGTATTGCCCGGATTATCTGATTCTTGCAAAAAGGCTGCTATTCATGCCTGGCAATGGGCCGAAGGGCATCCTAATATCGATTATAATCAGGTGCAAATGAATGCAAAATTCAAACCTGCTATTACTACAGGTGCTTATGGCGATACTCAATTATTAGATGAATGGTTTTGGGCAGCTGCAGAATTGGCTATTACTACCGAAGATGCGGTATATATTCATTGGTTATTGCAATACAAAGTGCCCCCCGTTACCATTCCTTCCTGGAACCGGGTAGCTGCTTTGGGTATGTATAGTTTATTGGATAACCGACGCCTATTACCGCAAAAATTAGGGCTATTGGCAGATTCATTGTATAGGGTACTAATACAAAATGCCGATGCTTTACTACATCATGCTAATGGTGCTATGCATACCGTAATGGGACAGTGTGCCGACGATTTTATTTGGGGCAGTAATGCTGTAGCAGCCAATCAGGGTATTTGGTTATTACATGCTTTTATGCTCACCGGCCAGCGTCGTTACCTCAACGGTGCATTATCTAATGCCGATTATTTATTAGGCCGCAATGCTTCCGGCTATTGTTATGTAACCGGATTTGGCGTTAAAAGCCCCATGCACCCACACCATCGTCCTTCTATTGCTGATGGCATTGAACCGCCTGTTCCGGGATTATTGGTGGGTGGCCCAAACCCAGGCAAACAAGATGGACAAGCCTATCCCAATATTTTTCCTGAAACAGCTTATACGGATAACGATAAAGCCTATGCCTGCAATGAAATTGCCATTAACTGGAATGCGCCGGCCGTTTATTTGTTGAATGGATTAAACTACCTTGCCACACAAGGTGTTTGGGGTAAATAAAATGATAGGCACTAACTATTTTTGCCAAATAAAAATGGTATTCTAAAAAATGCTTATTTTGAACCCAAAAGCCGGTAATATTTTACTGCCCATCTTATTGCTATGCAAGAAAAAGTACTGCTTATTTTACCCTGTTACAATGAGGAAGCTGCTTTGCCGGGTTTACTCACCGAACTGGGTAATACCCGTTTTCCTGTAAATTATCAGGTAGATGTGGTGGTGGTAAATGATTGTTCGAAAGATGGCACAGCACAGGTAGCCAAAAACTGTAAAGCTCAACTGATTGATTTGCCCATGAATTTGGGCATTGGCGGGGCTGTACAAACGGGCATACAATATGCTTACAGAAATAACTATCATTATGCCATTCAGTTAGATGGTGATGGGCAGCATCCGCCCCATCAGGTTCCGGTGTTATTGGCAGCACAAAAACAACATAATGCTGATGTGGTGATTGGTTCCCGCTTTTTGGGTAACGGTGATGGATTTCAGTCGTCGTTTATACGCCGCCTGGGTATTCGTTATTTCCATTGGCTCAACAGAATATTTACCGGAAACAGAATATTCGACAGCACTTCCGGGTTTCGCCTGCTTAACCAGAAAGCCATTGCGTTGGCAGCGGCCAATTATCCGGATGAGTATCCTGAGCCTGAATCATTAATTTTATTTGCGAAAGCCGGTTGTACAATAGTGGAAGTATCCGTAAAAATGCGTGAACGGCAGGGAGGTGCTTCTTCCATTGGAAAAACTGCTTCTGTATATTATAGCCTAAAAGTTAGCCTGAGTATGTTTTTTACCTTTATTCGTCATTCAAATTTCTGATTTATGGTACGCATTCAAATCCTCACCATTGTTACCAATATTTTATTTTTAGCCTATATTGCCCGCTTAATTGTAAAAGGCAAATTGAGAGAAGAATATGCTATTGTATGGATTATTTGCACACTGTTTATCATGGTATTTTCTTTTTGGCGGAAGGGCTTGGATGTAATGGCGCATTTGCTGGGTGTATATGAAGCCCCTAACCTGGTGTTTACCGGTGCTATTTTTGCTATCCTGATTTATCTGTTGCATTTAAGCATTGTAGCTTCTAAATTACAAAACAATATAAAACAGTTATCACAAGAAATTGCACTCATGAAAATGAAATTAGAAAACAAAGAAGTACATTCATAACCATACTTTTAACTATTACTGCATGTACTACGATAATAACTGGGCTACCATAATACCCATGGCCAATGAAGAGGCCGATTTTGAGGTGTTTATTCAGGAGTTAACCACTGTACTTAACCGACTGCAAACCGGTACTGTTTATTTGGTGGTAGATACTGTTTCAAAAGATTGCACTTTAAAACTTTGCCGCGCATTATCAGAAAAAGATAAACGGTTCATTACGGTATATGCACCCGAAAATAAAAATGTGGTAGATGCCTATATCTGCGGATATAAAGAGGCTTACCAAAACGGGCATGATATTATTATAGAAATGGATGCCGGTATGAGCCACGATCCTAAAGCAATTCCCATGTTTTTACGGGTATTGAATGAAGGCAATGAATGTGCATTTGGCAGTCGATTTATTAATGGTGGCTCAATGGTAAAATCACCCCCATCCAGGGTATTTTTATCACGTACCGGTACCTTCTTATCTAACCTGCTGTTGGGTACCAAAATGTATGATATGACCTCGGGCTATCAGGGTTTTCATGCTTCCATTGTAAAAAAAATTATTGAATATCCTTTATTATCAAAAGCACATTTTTATCAAACAGAAATCAGGTATTTACTGCGTCATTCCAAATATGCTGAAATACCCATTCATTATCAGGCACCATCGCCCAGTGTTTCAAAAAATGCCATTAAAAATTCCATTGAAGTGTTGTGGCATTATTTTATCAACCGCTTTACTAAAAATTCTGCAAATCAATTATAAATGGCACAAGAAAATATTAGCCTTGTTATCACTTCTATTGCTGCTCCTAATGATGTACTGAAAAGTTATGCTGCATTATGTAAACAACATCAGGTCAATTATATTGTCATTGGCGATACCAAATCACCAGCCAATTTTTTTATTGAAGGTTGTCAATTCTTGTCTATTGAACAACAGAAACAGGTAAATGAATCCTTTGCCAGTTTGTTACCGGTTAAACATTATGCCCGTAAAAATATCGGCTATTTATTGGCCATGCAGCAAGGTGCTACCGTTATTATAGAAACCGATGATGATAATTTTGCTACAGAACATTTTTTTAATTTCTTTCCAAAACAAACTACACAACCTTTTTATGAAGCAAATGGTGAATGGGTAAATGTATACCGCTATTTTACCGACAAAAAAATATGGCCTCGTGGTTTGCCATTAGATCGCATTTTAGATACAGCTGCGGGTTTATTGCAGGCAATGCCACAATCCATTACAGCACCAATTCAACAAGGTTTGGCTAATGATAATCCGGATGTAGATGCAGTATACCGATTGGTGAGTGATGTGCGTATAACCTTCGATGCGAATAAGCAAATAGTGCTGGGTAAACATACCTGGTGTCCGTTTAACAGCCAAAACACCGTTTGGTATGCGGAGGCTTTCCCATTATTGTATTTACCCTCGTATTGCAGTTTTAGAATGACAGATATTTGGCGCAGTTTCATTGCGCAACGCATTGCATGGGAAAACAACTGGCAATTGCTCTTTTATTCACCCACCGTATGGCAGGAACGCAATGTGCATAATTTGATGCGCGACTTTGAAGATGAAATTCCGGGTTACCTGCACAATGAAAACATTAGGCAAACATTAGAAAGTTTATCATTAAAAAGCGGTGTGGTAAATATAGGCGATAACCTAAAAAAATGTTATGATGTACTTATACAACGGCAATACATTGGCGAAGCAGAAATGCCATTATTAGAGGCTTGGTTAAAAGCACTGCAGGGATAGATATAGTCAGTTGTTTACTTTAATGAATTTTATGTTATATAATTTATTTTATATGAATTTTGTAATTGATTGAGGAATGATTACTAAATTTAAAAATACAATAGTACAATATTTACCGGTTATTACCATTCTATGGTGCATTTTTATGCTCCTGTCTTTAAAAACAGGATGGCTTAATGCTTTTTTTTATGATTCCGCCAATTTACAGGTACAGGGTATTGATTATTTTGCCTTACCCAAAACTTTTTTAAATTTAAAGGAAGGTATTAGTATGTTCGATACATGGGGTGGTACACCTTATGGCCCTTATGCAACCTGGTACTTAGGCCATCCTGCGTTTGGGGTATTGGTTTGTAGCTGGTTGGCTTTTTTCCCGCCCTGGACCAGTTATTGGCTCTTTGTCGGTTTTTCTTTTTTGCTCATGTTGATAGCTGCATGGTTAGTAGCCGAACGCGCTGTTTCATTATTTACGAAAAGATTAGCCTGGTTTTTAATGTTGTTTGGCTTTCCTGCCTTTTGGATGTTTTATGTTGGGAATATGCATGCACCGCTAATCCTTGCCTTAACATTTATTTTTTTAGCAATTGATATATTTTCATTACCGGCTTTAAATCCTCAAAATAAATTACAGGCCAACCGGTATTTGATGGCAGGCTTGTTAATTTCTTTATTTACCAAACCCATTGTTATACTAATGTTGCCGTTATTGTTGTTAATAAAAGAAACCCGTTGTACTACTGTTATATGCCTGCTTATTTATGCTGTAGTTTCTTTTCTGTTTATTGTTGTTCCTGTCTTAAATCCCGAAGCTATCGGACTTGGAAAATTATTGCAAATAGCAACTGATTTTTCGTTTATCAAAAACAATATGAACATTTATCAAAATCATTTTGTGTTGAATGCATACATGAAAGATAATAGCATTCATTGGCTCAATTTAATTGCTCAAAGTGATTATCGGTTAATGCATGTTGATGTATTCTCTTTTCCTGTTTTTATAGATACTTTATTGGGCTTTCCGATGAATGCTGCCTGGTATAAATTACCCATTTATATTACGCTATTGTTATCTTTTTTTGTACCCTTTATTTCTAACAAAACAATCAAATTTCAAACTGCTTTATTATTGCTGTTTACTATTTCCCTCACATTTTTCCTTAGTTATAATACGGTATGGGAATATCAATATACCTCATTAGCACCGGTATTGGCATTGTTGCCTGTTTTGTACGAAAAAAATGTTTTTTATAAAAAATGGATCCCTGTTTTATTGGTGATGGGGTTTGTGGTTACCTTGCCTAATCTCTATTTTTTATTACATGGAAAAGAAATTACGCCATTTTTTCTATTCCTTATTCGCTTTAATCGCGTGGTACCTGTTGTTATCATGTTTATTATCATGTTGGTTATTATTATTCAAACAACCATGAAACAATCAGTTAAGCATAAATAAAAATAAGGTTGAACTATTTATGTGTTTGATTAATCATAACTGTTTCATTTTTAACATAATTTAATATAAAAAATTAATGTAAATTATTGTTTTAAAATTTTAAAATTTGCAAGTTCTAATAATTGATGTAAATAATCTTTTCTATAATAACCTACACAGCAATATTCCGGGTAGTTTAAGTTGATTACTGCAGCTAATTCATATTTTTCTTTAAATACGGCATCGTTAAATATGTCTTTAAAAATTAAATTATCCCAACTGTTCCTGTCAGTATAATAATTGTTCACATTCTGTAAATTTAAGTTAGAAGGTGCAGGGGTTTGAGGCATTATTATATCTGGTGCTAATTGATAGAATACTTTTTTATTAAAAGATTCATGTCCTTTCGGACCTTCTTTTATGGCATCTGCATGTGCCATTTGTGTGTTGTTTAAACCCATCATGTCATACACTTTCCCTTTATAACCGTAGGCAATTCCACCGGCAGAGCCATAACCAATGGCTGGTAAATATTGTTCAAAAATCAATGCTATGTGCCTGCCGTTTTCCCGCTCATTGGCCGCTATATAAAACTCATTAAAAATTGAAAACTGGTAATTGGCAGGTACATACGCGAAGCTTTGGCTATTCTTGAAGTCATTCCAATTAAAAAATGTGAAAATAAATATCGCTATACTTAATATACCTGCATATAATTTTATGTAGGTATAAGAAATTTTTTTGTAAACAATGACTATTGGATTGATATAGATGAAATATAATAATGGATAAATGGGTTGATACATTCTAAACCCCCTGAAATGATCTGCACCTTCTAAAACAGGAATGACAATTCCTGTTATATTAAATAACAGGATAATTAAACCTAACAAAAATCTGTCGTTCAGGTTCCCTTTTATGAATTGGTAACCCATCCAAAATATACTGAATGCCAAAAATGGTAGTAGTTGAAAACCATACACATGAAGAAAGTTCCAAAAATATTGAAATCCATCGCCTATGGTTTGTGTGATTGAAGCAGAAACTTTTGCATAAAAGGTATTGGGTAACGGATAACCAAAATAAAAAATTCTAAATAGCGTGAGTAACAGAAAACTCCCTACATATGCTATTATTGGCCATACTAATAATGCTACTAACTGATTAAAAGTTTTATTCTTTTGATAGTATATAAAGGTGTATAAGCTAATAAATAAAATGCACCATATAATTCCTTCAGGCCTGGTTAAAATGATGGCAATAATGAGCGTAGACAGAACAATTGACATACGCTTATCATTAATAGTTTCATTCAGGCACAAATGAATAAAAAAACTTAATGTGGCAATAATTATAAAACTATACAACCCACTATCCATCAACGATACTATGTTCCATGCAAAATAAAGCGGGTTACTGATAAGCCATAAAAGTAAACCCAGCTGTAAAAAAACTGAATGGGTTGCTTTTAAGCCAAATTTTCGGGTAATAATACTGATGGTATGTAGTAATAGTGCACTGCTTCCAATAGCTAAAAACAGATTCACTATAAAAATGAGTACTTCAGGATTGGGACTAATTAAATAGCATACACTACAAATCAAAAAATATAACAAGCAGGTAAAACCCTCAACATGTTCACCTCCAACATTATACACAATGCCATTGCCGTTAATGAAATTTCTGGCATATACAAACAAAATATTGGCATCATCAGTTCCTATTAAAGGTTGTTGCATGTAGGCAAATGAAAAATAACTCCCTGCTATAATTACCGCCAGGGTAATTAGTATAACCGGTAAATTGTTTTTTATAAACGTCATGTGGGTTTTAATAAAAAGTGTCCAGATGGACTAATGTTTCCTTTTACTCAGGTGTATTATCTTTTTTTTCCTGTTCTGCCCATGCAATATTGTTTTTGGCTAATTGGTTGGAAGGGTCGGCTGATAGTGCCTTATTAAACATTTCTATTGCTTTGTTATAGTCTTTTTTTAATACCAATGCAGTACCTATGTTGTTGTAAAAAATAGCCTTACTTTCCGGAAATTTATCAAGGCCTGATTGCCAGCTGGCAATACTTTTTTCGTAGTTGCCTAGTTGCATGTATACTAAGCCCAACTGAATAAAATAAGCCTGATCTTGTTTTTCGGTTGCAACTTTTTCCATTGCCTGAATGGTATTCAATGCTTTGTTTTTTTCATCTAACCCCCATTTTAAATTATTTTTAGCCAGCTGAAAGCCAGTGTCAATCTGAATAGCTTTTGTACAGGCCTCAATCCCATTCTGATAATTTTTAAGCATAATGTTAGCAACACCTAAATTATTATAAGCAGCGGCATTTTTGGGATCTTTCTTAATTAAATCGGTCAATGGTTTTACGGCTTTGCCGGGCATGTTGTTGTTGATATAGGCAACCGATAATGCAATAATATTGGCCGTTGTAGGATTGCTATTGGCTAATTGTTCTAAGGCTGCTATATCTGTACCTTTTTTTTCTACTGTTGGGGTGTTTTTATTTTTAGGTGCACTGGAAAATAAAATCACCAAAGGAATACTTAGTACAATAATAATGCCGGCAATAATTAAAATTTTTTTTACTACCGGCTGCATGGCTGGTTCTGTAGCAGTTAAATCATTAGTGGTGTGTGCTGTCATAAAATTAATTTGTTTTAAAATGTAATATTATGTAAAATAGATATTGATTGAATATTTATTTGTTGCTTTTTATTGCTTGCCGGGCCAATTGCAAATTATTGATAGCCAATTGAAAATCCGGTTTTAAACTGATGGCTTTTTGCAATGGTTCAACTGCTTTACTGTATTGGTGCAGGCCTATATACGCCGAACCAATATTATTAAGTGCTTCCGGATAATCAGGCTTTATTTTTAATGCTTTTTCTGCTGCTCTGATGCAGCCAGCATAATTTTTTTTCTGATAATAACTTAAACTCAGGTCTAAATATTTGCCCGCATCAGGTTGCTGGTCTGTCAATGCTTCCTGCATGGCTAATCCGCTTTTTTGCATCAATGCCATGGATAAATATTCTTTAGCCGCAGCATTGTTGGGTTCAATGGTTAAAGTTTGATTGGCTACCTCTCTTAATAGAGTCCATTGTGCAGTTTCGCTATAAGCTTTCATCAATAACATTCTGGCATCCAAATGTGCAGGCGATAATTCAATTGTTTTTACAAAATAAGGAATGGAGGCAGCATAATGCTGGTGATTCAACAAATACCTGCCATAAAAAAACCAGCTTTCCGGATAAGTAGGCCCTAAGGCCAATGCTCTTTTAAAATAGGCAGTTGCAGCAGTAGTATCACCCTTTATGTCGTTGATGATGGCTAAATTGATTTGCAAAGCATGGTAATTGGGCAATAGCTGTAATGCGTTAATAAAATATTTTTCGGCTGTTACATAATCACCTTTGTTCATTTGCGTTAAGCCATAATTCATCAGTCCTCTGCCATTGGCAGGGCTGTTTTGGGTTACATTCTGCCAAAGACTTTCTTCCGTGTGCCAAACGGCATTGCGTTGCACCGTGCCATAGGCATAAGCCGATAAAAATACCAATGCTATAATGCTTAATGAAGTGGTATAAGGTAATGCTTTTTGCTGAAACCAGTGCTTTAGCGGGGTTAAGATTAAGCCCAGTGTCCATACCACACTTATCATTAAACCGATATAAGGGAAGAAAATACGATGGTAGTTCAATACTTCTGCCAACGGAAATATGCTGGAAGTGGGTATCAATGCCAGAAAGAACCAAATAATGCCAAAGCTTACCGGTCGCCAGTTTTTGTACAAGGAGGTAACAGCGGCAATCAATACGAGCGCCAGCACAAATAATAGTCCGGCAAAAAACCGGGGATCGATTATGCCGGCTAATAAACCCCAGTCAGTATCTGCGCTTAAATGCACGGGTACAAAAAATATTCCGAAATAATGCGCAATGATATAAGGTTGTGTTAACAGGTATTGCAGGGCAGAAGTACCTCCCGGTATCCAGGTAGGAGGAGTCATTTTATCAACAAACACATACATCGCCCCACTTACAATAAATGCCGGTATCACCTGTTTCACCAATTGCCATACCTGTGTTCGGAATTTTTGTTGAAACAATTGCCCAATTCCCAGAT
>JAKAKY010000225.1 GCA_021824365.1 Bacteroidota bacterium
TTGCCGGAAATTAACAGAAGGTATTAAACAGCAGTTGCAAGTTAAAGGTATGTTGAAGTATATTGCTTATTTCTGGAAATCCCATCTTAAATTTCATTTCAGTGAAGAAGAGGTTGCACTATTCAGGCACATTACATTGCCTGAAATTAAAATGGCATATTAACATAAAAATATAGAATGGCAATTCGAATAATGTATGCATTGCAAACGAAACATCTGAGCAGTAAATCATGCATCATGTTGCAATGATTGAACAATATCCCCGATTTGAACAAAGGATTTTGTTTCCATTAATTGAGCAAAGTATGAATGTAATTGAATTAGAAAAAACAGGAGTACAATTGGCGGCTTTTCATGAGGTACAACCGGATGAGAATTATACTGATACATTATGGATTGTAAAAAAAATAATATGAACTAATTATAAAATGTAAAAGATGTATACAATAAATGCCCATACAAAAATTTCAACTATTATTCATGAAAATAAAGCAGCCATTCATGCAATAACTGCTTTAGCAAAGCCTTTAGAAAAATTAAAGAATCCTTTATTGCGAAAACTAATGGCATCAAGAGTAACTATTGCTGAAGCAGCTAATATGGGTGGTTGTACCATTCATGATTTTATAAAAGTATTAGAACCGCTCGGGTTTACTTTTATAGAATCAGTTTCAAGTACTGACATAAAAATAGCGGCTGATACAAAACCGGAATGGCTTACCCAAACACCTATTGAGCAGATTCATTTTTTTGATGTACGTACTATATTACAATCTGGTAATGACCCATTAAAAGAGATTATGCAACGGTTTAAAGGCATTACTAGCAATGATGTGCTGTGTATCATCAATTCATTTATTCCTGTACCGCTTATTCGTTTATTAGAAAAAGATCAGGCATTAACGTATACCGAAACAATATCTGATGAGGAATACCGCACTTATTTTTTAAAATTCAACAAACGTAAAAAAGCAGAAAAAGTTGAAACACTGCCACAGCAAGACTTTGTGATGATGGAAGGTGCAGATTCTTTTGCAAAATTGCTGAATCAATATGTTGCTGATAAAATAATTACTATTGATGTTCGTCCGTTACCAATGCCGGGGCCTATGGAATCAATATTATCTCAATTAGAAAAATTAAAACAAGATGAAATTTTATTGATTCATCACAAACGAATTCCGGTGTATTTATTAGAGGCGTTGGCAAATCAATCCTGGATGGTACATATTCACACCATTAGTAATACAGAAGTGGATATGATGATTCATAAAAAATAATATTATGGCCGATATTAATATTGCTAAAGCGCCTAAAAGTTATGCAGTATTACCGTTTTATGCGGTAGGTAGTTTGTTTTTTTTAACTTTATCAACCCTGCTTGTTTTTTCACACCAAACTTTACTGACACAATTTTTGCATCCGCATATTCTGGCTATTGTGCATGCAACTACTTTAGGTTGGGTTACAATGGTTATTTTCGGTGCTTCTTATCAGTTATTGCCTGTAATTTGTGAACGCAATTTATTTAGTAACATACTGGCATTGGTGTCGTTTTTTGGTTTATTGTCCGGTGTTATTTTGCTCATTATTGCTTTTTGGTTTTTTTTAACCGGCTTTTGGATGATAACCGGTGGTACTCTGGTTGTTTTAGCTGCTATATTGTATTTCATCAATGTTACCGTTACTGCAAAAAAATGTAATAAACATGCAATTCAAAAGTGTTTTATGATAAGTGCAGGTTTTTGGTTGTTGGTTACTACGGTTATGGGATTATTAATAGCTATTCATTTAAAATATCCCCTCTTCAATACTAATCAGTTACAATTAATTGCCTTGCATGCTCATGTTGGTTTTGCAGGTTGGTTTTTACAATTAATTACAGGCGTGTCGTCCAAGTTGGTACCTATGTTTTTACTGAGTAGAAATAAACCCGAAAAATACCTACAATTGGCATTTTTATTGCAAAATACAGGATTGCTTATTTTTTTCTTTGCTGCCATTGTTGGCCTGTGGAATAATATTGTTTGGATAGGTTACCTTTTGGTAATTGCAGGAGTTGTTTACTGGCTATTGTATATTATTGCTGCCTTCAAAAGCAGAATTCGCAAGCCACTTGATTTTCAAATGCGCTTTACTTTTCTTTCGCTTATTTTTCTTGTTCTGGCATTGTTTCTACTCCCTTTTATCATGCATTCATGGCCAATGCCTTATATACAATTGTATGGATTACTTGTTTTAATGGGATGGTTATCCGGTATTATTTTAGGACAGACATTTAAAACTTTGCCCTTCATTGTTTGGAACTATCATTACAAATCATTAAATGGAAGGGTAAGAGTGCCATTACCAAAACAGTTATATCGTGAAATATTGGTGAAGTGGAATTTCTATTTTTTTATCGCAGCATTGATGTTGATGTGTGCAGGATTATTGTTGCAAGTAAATATGTTATTCCTGGTAGGCAGTATTTTTTGGTTGCTCATCGCAATTGTATTTGTATGGAATGTATTCGACATTTTATTACATAAAACAAAAAAAAGTGATTCAAATTGAAATTAATGATCCGCAATATGCTCAAAAAGTAAAAATAGCACAAAGTTTATACCAGGTAATTGATCCCGAGTTATTCGTAAATATTATTGATTTAGGGTTGGTATACAACATTATTTATACCGATAACACCATTACAATTATAATGACTTTATCAACGCCACATTGTCCTTTAGGTGATGCAATTACATCGGGCGTAAACAATGCATTATCTGTTCATTTTCCCGGTCATGCAGTAACGGTTCAATTAGTGTGGGAGCCTAAATGGAATTTTGAAATGATGACAGCTGAAGGGAAAAAACTTTTAGGAATTGCTTAAATAAATACATGCAAATTAATTATATTTGTTTTTATATAATGTTTCAACATGAAACTAAGCAGTTGCAAACCTATACCCATTCCTACAGAAATCTCATGTATTTATTGGAGGATCAGTTTTGGTTAGAAGATTTTGGTGAATGTAAAGGAATGGGCAAATGCGGAACCTGTTTAATTGAAGTAATTAAAGCACCTAATTTATTGATGGATTTGCAACGTAATAAAAGTAACACATTAAAAAAGGCAGCTGTGCATCATCAAAGTATTCGATTATCCTGTCAGTTATTCATCGATCATACTTTACAGGATGCGATTCTTAAAATTTATGAACCCTATTAAATGTACATAAATACCCCCCTGTTCCAATATCCATTTAAGGAGACTATTATCTCTTTTTTATTTTTAGGTGTGGTATTCGTCAATGATAGTCCGTTTTTAAAAAACTAATTAATTTGTTTGTAGAAGAATGGGGAATGAATAAAGACAAATAAAAAAAACCTTATCGAATAATTTGATAAGGTTTTTTTGTAGACTGTGATCCCGCTGGGACTCGAACCCAGGGCCCATACATTAAAAGTGTATTGCTCTACCAACTGAGCTACGGAATCATCCCGTTTGTTTTTGGGAGTGCAAAAATAGGCGAAAACTTTTTCTGTCCAAATTTTTTTCAAATCATTTGCAAAGATATTTATTTACAACCTACAAAAACTGAACCTTATTTTTGCAAATAAAATATTGAATTATGGTATTTAATAATAAAGTTGTGGTAATTACCGGTGGTTCAGAAGGTATTGGGAAGGCCCTGGTAGAAGCTTTTATGGCACAAGGTGCTAAAGTGGCTACCTGTGGCCGTAATTATGATAAATTGTATGTATTACAATCCATTCATGCGGGTAAACCATTAATGGTGCAGGCAGCAGATGTTAGCAATGAAACAGATTGTAAAAATTTCATCAATGCGGTAATCAAGTTATACGGCACAATTGATATTTTGATTAATAACGCCGGTATTTCCATGCGTTCACTATTTAAAGAAACAAATATAGAAACGCTAAAACGTTTAATGGATGTAAACTTTTGGGGGGCTGTATATTGCACCAAATATGCTTTGCCTTATATTATTCAAAATAAAGGCACTGTGCTGGGCGTATCTTCCATTGCAGGTTACAGAGGTTTACCTGGTCGCAGCGGTTATTCGGCTTCTAAATTTGCTATGAATGGATGGTTAGAAGCATTAAGAACAGAATTAATGGATGAGGGCGTTAATGTAATGTGGGTCTGCCCTGGATTCACTGCCTCCAATATTAGAAATGTTGCTTTAAACAAAGATGCGCAGCCACAAGGTGAAAGTCCATTGGATGAAGCTAAGTTAATGACAGCAGAAGCTTGTGCGCAACACATTATGAAGGCAATTGAAAAAAAGA
>JAKAKY010000226.1 GCA_021824365.1 Bacteroidota bacterium
CACTTCATCCACATGTGCAATAGCTGCAGTAAGTAATATTATCTTCGGTTTTTGTAATGTTTTATAAAAAATTTGGCGGCATACAGTACCAGGGTTTTCCCTATTCTTCATCTCAAAAAATGAACGGCCTTATGAAAAGAATGCTGTTAAAAATATTTTGTTTGTTTTGTTTAACGGGAAGTACCATTTCGCTAATAGCACAGAAAGCACCCATATTTGAAATGAGGGGCGTTTGGGTAGCCACTGTGGTAAATATTGACTGGCCGGCCCAAAAAGGGATGTCTGTTGAAGCACAGAAAGCAGATTTTATCCGGTTGTTAGATATGCACCAACGCAATGGCATGAATGCGGTATTTGTGCAAATAAGGCCGGCAGCTGATGCGTTTTATCCTTCTCAATATGAACCCTGGAGTGAGTATTTGAATGGTAAACAAGGTTTGCCGCCAACACCTTATTATGATCCGCTGGAGTTTATGATTGAAGAAACCCATAAGCGCGGTATGGAGTTTCATGCCTGGCTAAATCCGTATCGGGCAGTTTTTAATATACACAACGCTTCAATTTCATCTTCACACATTACTAAAATTCATCCGGAGTGGTTTGTAACCTATGGTAATTCTAAGTATTTTAATCCAGGCCTGCCTGAAGTACGGCAGTTTGTTACCCGTGTAGTGAAAGATATTGTTACCCGTTATAAAGCAGATGGCATACACATGGATGATTATTTTTATCCATATCGAATTGCAGGGAAAAATTTTCCTGATGAAAAAGCTTATCGTCAATACGGGAATGGGTTAAGTAAGGATGAATGGAGGAGAAGTAATTGTGATAGCATTATACATGCTTTATATCAAACCATTCGCACTGCCAATCCTTATGTAAAATTTGGAGTCAGTCCGTTTGGTGTTTGGCGCAATAAAAGTCAGGATCCGGAAGGAAGCAATACCAAAGCAGGACAAACAAATTATGATGATTTATATGCAGATATTTTATTGTGGTTGAAAAGAGGATGGATTGATTATGTGGCACCGCAACTGTACTGGGAGCAGGGGCATAAATTAGCCGATTTTGATACATTGCTGGCATGGTGGAATACACATACCTATGGCAAAGATTTATATATTGGACAAGCCATTTACCGTGCCGGAAGCAGTGCAGCCTGGCGTAACCCCAATGAGTTGCCCAATGAAATAAAAGCCATAAGAAGTTATACAACCACACAAGGAAGTATTTTTTTTAGCAGTAAAAATTTTGAAAACAACCCTAATGGATGGAGTGATAGTTTACGATATGATTATTATGCCCTGCCGGCTATAGTGCCGCCTATGCCATGGATTGACAGTACCAAACCACCGGCGCCCATTTTTGCAAAAAGTAACGGTAATGTGTTTAGGTTACATTATTCCGGTAAATTGCCGGTTAAGGCTTTTGCTATATTTGCCCTGCCTGAAAATGTGGATGAAAATATGAATTATGCTACGCTTATTAAGTTATTTATTGCCGATAAAGAAGTTGTTTATGAACGTTTAGCATCACTTGTTCCGGCCAACAATCGTTTGTTTGCTTCCGTAGTGAGTGAGCATAATGTACTCAGTAACTGGATTGAGTTGAAATAATTGTATCATATCATTTTTGATTGCTACTGTTGTGCAAAACTAATTCGTTTTAAAGGTAAATAGGTTTTGGGGCTTATCAGCAGTGGAACTCTTTCAACAATGGTAGTGGCATTGTCTAAACCAAAAGCTTTTTGATCAGACTGTGCCAGATGTTTAATGGCAAAGTACGTATCCATTATAAAACCTTCTTTCACTGAAAGTTCATTTTCTACCGATAAGAAAGTTTCCAGAATAACGTAAGTAATATCTGTATGAAAGTTAATGACATCTAAGTCTTCGTATTTATTGTTACAGCACAATTCATTGTTTTTTCTCATTTCCTGCATCACCATTTTTACCAATAAATTAATTCGGGGTTGAATTCTGAAACCTAATTTAAAATTAATTTTAATCACTTTGTCGGGCATTAAATCTGTAACGCTATAGGCCATTTCATAAGGATTATCGGCGCGGTCAATATGCACAAACCAATACACATCGGCACGTTTGGGTTTTCTGTTTAAGATAGAATCAATAATTCTTTTCTCAATATCTCCATCACTATCGGCCTTAGTTAGGTAAACCAAATGGGTGGCATATTTGGGCACTTCTTTATCAGTGCTTAATAATTGCAGAGGGGTTAAGTAGTCTTTTACTTTCAAGAATTGTAAATAGCTGTTGGTAATTTTTCTGGCTTTATACCAAACAAACATGATAAACATCAGCCCAAATTCAAAAAACAAAAACATCCAGCGTTGTTTTATTTTAGCCACATTGGTAATAAAAAATGAAACTTCTACAATTAAAAAAATCGTCATAATTACAGCAATCAGCCAATGATTCCATTTTTTAACTCTATACATGAACACAAACATTAAACTGGTAGTCATTAACATGGCAATCACAATAGAAAACCCATAAGCGGCTTCCATGGCCGAGCTATCTTTAAAATACAACATCATTCCAACACAGCCAATCCATAAAATCCAGTTAAGGCTGGGAATATAAATTTGTCCTTTCACATTGGTGGGATATTTAACGGTAACTCTGGGCCAGAAGTTCATACTAATGGCTTCGCTGATTAAAGTAAATGAACCACTAATTAAAGCCTGACTGGCAATAATGGTAGCAAATGTGGCCACAATAATGCCTATTAATAAAAACCAATGTGGCATTAATGCATAAAACGGATTGGTGTTACCCAAATAGGTTTCATGTTGCGACAATAACCAGGCACCCTGGCCCATATAATTAAAAATCAAGGCAATTTTTACAAATAGCCAGCTAACCTGTATATTTTTTTTACCGCAATGTCCTAAATCGCTATACAATGCTTCGGCTCCGGTAGTACACAAAAACACTGCACCTAACAGCCAGAATCCATGAGGGTAATTTACTAATAATTTAATTCCATAATACGGATTGATGGCATTTATGATACCAGGATGATGCCATACCTGCAGAAGTCCCAATAAAAAAATCATGCTAAACCATACCAGCATAATGGGCCCAAAGGCAAAGCCTACTACTTTGGTTCCAAAGCGTTGAAAGAAAAACAGCAATGAAATAATACCTACTACAATCCCGATCGTAATGGCATTTCCGGGAACAATTGTATGTTGTAGTGAATGAATACCATTTAAGCCTTCAACAGCTGAAGCAACAGAAATAGGAGGGGTAATAATGCCATCGGCTAATAAAGTGGCGGCACCCACAATAGCAGGAATGTATATCCATTTGGCATAACGCCTTACTAAAGCAAATAACGAAAATATACCTCCTTCGCCTTTGTTATCGGCCTGTAAGGTTAACAAAACATATTTAAAAGTTGTTTGAAGCGTTAAAGTCCATATAATGCAGGAAATGCCGCCATACACTAATTCTTCCGAAATAGGCCTGTCGCCAAGAATAGACCTGAATACATATAATGGAGATGTGCCAATATCGCCATATATAATGCCTAATGTAACCAATAAACCTGCCACCGATAATTGGTGTAAATGTTTGGAACTGTTCAATTCCGTTTTCATGCTTTTCTTTATTTTTATTTTATTGGAGTTACAACAACCTGAAGTTGCACCGGTGTGCAGGCGTCATGGTTATATTCTAAGAAAACAAGCGAAGGAGGAATAATAGAAATTGTTACGTAAAAATTTTACGGACAAACAGTGTAAAGGTTGGGTTGCCATATAAAGAAGAATGTGCAAAGTTATAACCCGTTAATACCCGTTTTGGTGAAGAGGTAACCGTATTAAGCAAAATTTAATATGTTAGGGCAAAACTTTAGGATAATAAGATGCCTGAAAAATTTGCAGGTACTGAATCCCATTTTCCAAAAAGGTTTTCCACAGCCGCAAAACGATAGTTGAAAATGGCTTTCAATTGTTTTTTTACCATGAGTGTGTTGGCTATATCACCCAGAAATGCCAATGGAATTTTATAATGAACTATATCAGTCATTTCAACCCCATTTTTAACCGTTTTAAAATGGTGTTGATGATGCCAAAGTGAATATGGCCCAAAAAGTTGTTCATCAACAAAATATTTCTGTTGTACAACATGTGTAATTTCTGTCATCCAATACCATGGAATGCCCAAAATTGGTTTTACGGTATATTCGATAATTTGGCCGGCATACATTTCGGGTCCATGGTTTTTACTAATAATTTCAAAACCTAAATGAGGGGGAAGCGGG
>JAKAKY010000031.1 GCA_021824365.1 Bacteroidota bacterium
CTAAAAAAGTAGCACCTGTAAAGAAAGTTGCAGCACCTGTTAAAAAAGCGGCAGCACCAGCCAAAAAAGAAGTGGAAGCTACACAGAAATCCAAACACGAAAACATTCATTCAGAACCCGTTAAACCTGTTAAAGTAGTAAAATCTGTTACTGTTTCCATTATGCCAAAGAAAAAGCAACCTGAACCATTAAAAGAAGTAAAAGTTCCTAAAACCAGTACCAAAACCAGTGTTCCGTACAGACCGGGTTATACTCCTCTGGAAAAAAGAGTAGATATGGGTAAGCCCACTGAATCAATTGTTCGCTATTCTGATTCTGATTTAAACGAATTTAGAGAACTAATCAATAAAAAATTAGACAGTGCTAAACGTGAATTGGCCTATTTGCAAGGTTTAATAACCCGCAAAGATGAATTGGGTGGAGATGAAAGTGAAGGCCGTTATATGACTATGGAAGATGGAGGCATGAGTATGGAAAGAGAACAATTAAGTCAAATGGCCAGCCGACAAATTACTTATATAGACCATTTGGAAAAAGCTTTAATGCGTATTGAAAACAAAACCTATGGTATTTGCCGGGTTACCGGAAAATTGATAGATAAAGCAAGGTTACGTGCAGTACCTCATGCTACTTTAAGCCTTGAAGCAAAATTAGGTTTGGTAAAAGGGCCTGAAACCGGCACCGAATAGCACAACTATTTCATTTTTTTTACAATAAATAAAGCCCGATTCAGGCGGGCTTTATTATGGGTTCAATGGTAATGATTTTATTTATGAATGCACTTCCTGCATAGTTACTAATTTCTTGTAAGTGCCTTCCAATTCAATTAATTGCAGGTGGGTACCTCGTTCAATAATTTCACCTTTATCTAATACAATAATTTCATCAGCATGCTTAATGGTTGATAAACGGTGCGCAATCACTATACTGGTTCTGTTTTGCATCATGTGGTTAATGGCGTCCTGAACCAATCGTTCACTTTCCGTATCTAATGATGAGGTGGCTTCATCTAAAATAAGAATGGGTGGATTACGCAAAATAGCTCTGGCGATGGTAATGCGTTGTTTTTCGCCACCACTTAGTTTATTTCCTCTGTCACCAATATTGGTGGCATAACCTTCTTCTTTTTGTAATATAAATTCGTGTGCATTGGCAATTTTTGCTGCTTCAATAATTTGCTCCATGGTAACATTTTCTGTACCCAGTGCAATATTGTTAGCAATGGTATCATTAAACAAAATGGGTTCTTGTGTAACAATACCCATGTGCTTACGTAAGCTGTATAAGTTGTAGTTTTTTATATTAATTCCATCAATCAGTAATTCGCCTTCGCTTACATCCTGAAAGCGTGGTATTAAATCGGCAAATGTACTTTTACCTGCACCGCTGCTTCCCACAATTGCAACGGTACTTCCTTTATGTATGGTTAAATCAATATTTTTTAATGTTGAAAATTCATCATAACTAAAGTTTACATTTTTAAATTCAATTTGCCGGTTAAACTCAGTAAACTGAATGGCATTGTTAATTTCAGTAATTGAAACCGGCGCTTTTAAAATTTCTTCTATTCGCTGAATGGCAGAACTGCCGCGTTGTGCGTTATAATAAGCGGTAGACAATGATTTAGCGGGGTTAATGATTTGTGTGAAAAATAAAATATAAGTAATAAATGCATCAGGTTGTAAAAAATTATGACTGCCCAGCACCAATCTTCCACCAAACCATAAAATACAACACATTACAATTACCCCTAAAAATTCTGAAAGAGGCGATGCCAGGTCTCTTCTGAAATTCATTTTATTCCTAACTTCATTCAGCTTATTATTGGTATAATAAAATTTACTACCAATCAATTTTTCTGCATTAAAAGCTTTGATAATTCTAAGCCCGCCTAATGTTTCATCTAAAATAGACATGAGGGTGCCCTGGAATTCCTGTGCATGAGTAGACTGTTTTTTTAAAGAACGGCTTACCCTGCCAATAATAAAACCTGTTAATGGTAGCAAAACCAATAGAAACAGTGATAATGCCGGACTAAGAAAAACCAATGTAGCTAGAATAATAATGATGTTTAAAGGATCTTTTACCAAACCTTCTAATGTACCTATAATGCTCCATTCAATTTCGTTGGCATCATTACTCATACGGCTAATAATATCGCCCTTGCGTTGTTCGGTAAAATAACCAATGGGTAATGCCAGAATTTTTGCAAATAAATCGCTTCGCAATTTTGTCATTACATAATTGCGCATAGGGGTTAATACCCGGTACGATAAATAAATGAATGTATTTTTCAAAAAAATAGAAGTAATAATCACTGCACATATAAACGCCAGTGCATACATTTCGCTGTGTGTTTTAATGAGCTGACTTAATATGTATTTCAAATAATTTAACACACCATTGGCACTATATGAAAAGTCGGGTTTTACATCCATCAGTTTTTCTTTACCAAATAAAAGTTGCAGAAAAGGCGCCAGCATTGCCAATGAAACCAGCGAAAAAACGATGGATAACAAGTTAAATATAACGTATAAAACAATGTTCTTTTTTTGAGATTTCAGGTAAAATAAAATTCTGGAAAATCGCTTCATAGATAAAATATAATAAGAAAGCCGCAAAGTAACTAAATTTACCATCAAATAAACCTTAAAGATTATGTTGGAAGGAAAACGTCAAAAACAAGTGGCTGCGGTATTGCAGGAGGCACTTAACGAAATTTTTATGCGATTGGGTTTAAATATGATTGATGGCGGAATGGTTTCTATTTCTAATGTAAAAGTAACCCCTGATTTATTGGAGGCCAGAATTTATATCAGCCTTTTTAAAATGGAGCAACCCGCTACTGCCATGAAACGGATTGATGACCGTGCCTGGGAAATAAAAAAACATTTAGCTGAACAGGTGAAACACCAGTTGAGGCGTATACCCGTATTGCAGTTTTATTTAGATGATACACTGGATCATGTTTTTAAAATGGAAGAATTGTTCAAGCAAATTAATGCTCCCAAAAATGATGATACTGCATCATAAAACCAATTGTTGATAGCTCACCATTGAAAATTGCAACTTTGAATTTTTTATTTGCACGGCGATATTTTACTTCAAAAAAATCAACCAATGCTATTACGCTCATTGCATGGATTAGTATTACTGCAATTATAGTGGGCACTGCAGCATTAATTATTGTGTTGAGTGTGTTTAACGGGTTTGAAGATTTGGTAAAAGGATTGTACGCCGATTTTTATGCAGATATAAGAGTAACACCACAAACCGGGAAAACTTTAACATTACCATCCAACCAATTAGAACAACTTGAAAATATTCCCGGAATTGCCCATTATAGTTTAACCGCCGAAGAAAAAGCATTGTTGGTAAATGGCGATAATCAATCCATAGTTTTTGTAAAGGGTGTTGATAGTAACTATACACATATCAATAATATTCAATCACATATGGTTCGGGGAAGTTTTACTTTAGGCAATGCACAAAAACCACAACTCATAGTAGGAGCAGGTATTGAAAATGCGTTAGGGTTAGATGTTGAACATAGTTTATATTCGTTAACCCTCTACATGCCCAATACACATGCCGGGGATATGCTATCATCTGAAGGATTATATGCTTACAATATTGTACCTGCCGGCACTTTTATGATTCAGGAAGACTTTGATAATAAATATGTATTTACCAATCTGGCTTTTGTGAAATATATGTTGAATATGCTACACAATGAATATAGTGCAATTGAAATTAAATTATCAGAAAATGTCAATTCGCAGGCAGTTCAATCAAAAATACAAAGCTTATTAGGCAATACATTTATAGTGCAAACCAGGTATCAACAAAACGAAAGTTTATACACGGTGATGGAAGTTGAAAAATGGGTAATATATGGAATTTTATCCATCATATTAATCATTGCTGCTTTTAATATGATTGGTGCATTAACCATGCTGGTGTTAGAAAAGCAAAAAGATATTGCTGTGTTAAAAGCCTTAGGCGCATCAGATGGGTTAATTCAAAAAATATTTTTAACCGAAGGTTTTTTATTGGCCATAGTAGGTGGAGGAGCAGGAATAATATTAGCGATACTGATTTGTTTTATTCAAATTAAATTTCATTTAATTGGGTTGGGTGGCGGTACCTTTATTATTAATTATTACCCGGTAAAATTGGTACCTGCCGATTTTGTATTGGTGATGATAACTGTTTTAACCATAGTGCTATTGGCTGCCTGGTTCCCGGCTTATAAAGCGGGAAAACAAAAATTATCGCTGAAAAGTTGATAATATAACGACATGAAAAAGCCGGCTTTTTCATGAAGAGCCGGCTTTCATTTTGTTCATATAAACTATGTACTAATAATCGCCCAAAGTTTCAGGTAATTGGTTTAAAGCATCGGCTAATTGCGCATCGCTGGGTGCAATGCCATGCCATTCATGGTGCCCTTCCATAAAATTTACCCCTTTGCCCATTACTGTTTTCATTAAAATACAAATAGGTTTGCCTTGTCCTGTTAATTGTTTGGCTTTATTTAATCCGGCTACTACTTCATCCATATCGTTACCATTCATTTCTAAAACATGCCAGTTAAAAGCTTCAAATTTGGCCCTCAGGTTTTCCAAATTCATCACAACGCTGGTGGGTCCGTCAATCTGCTGGCCGTTATAATCAATGGTAGCAATTAAATTATCTATTTTGTGGTGAGCGGCAAACATACTGGCTTCCCAGTTTTGTCCCTCTTCTAATTCACCATCACCATGTAATGAAAAAACAAGGTGCTGATCACCATTCAATTTTTTGGAAAGTGCTGCTCCAATAGCTACGCTCATGCCCTGGCCTAATGAACCACTGGCCACACGTACACCGGGTAAATGTTCATGTGTGGTAGGGTGCCCCTGTAATCTGGAATTTAATTTTCTAAATGTGTTGAGTTCTTTTATATCAAAATATCCTTTTCTTGCTAAAATGCTGTAAAACAAAGGCGATATATGCCCGTTTGATAAAAAGAAAATATCTTCACCTATACCATCCATTTCAAATGGTAAGTGGGTTTCCATCATATCAAAATAAAGTACCGTCATAAAATCGGCACAACCTAATGAACCACCGGGATGCCCGCTTTGCACAGCATGTACCATCCGTAAAATATCTCTTCTAACCTGAGACGCAGTTTTTTGTAATGTTGCTATATCTGCCATAAGTTCTAATTTGGTTTGGCAAGATAATTGATAATTGAATACCATCCGCATAGATAAGCACAATGTTAACCTGATATGATTTTTTTACAATTTTGTGTACAATTGTTAAAAATTTAAAAAAAACGTTTAAATTGCTATCATAATTCTACCCCTCTACCAATTACTAAAGTTGTAAAAATCCTGCAATGGAGAAAATCATTATTGGGGGACTACTCTCTTATATTATTACACTACTTGCAATTCCGGCAATTATTCAGATTGCAAAGATGAAAAAATTATATGATTTACCTGACGATAGAAAGGTACACGCCACTCCGGTACCCTCATTAGGTGGTGTGGGTATTTTTGCCGGATTTCTGATTGCTTTTTTGTTGTTAAGCGACTTAGCCCCTCGTGGCCACAGCTTCCCATTTTATATTGCTGCTTTTGTGGTGGTATTCTTTTTTGGGGTTAAAGATGATATTTTGGTAATAACACCACTAAAAAAATTTTTAGGTCAGTTAGCAGTTGCCATCATTTTAATGTATAAAAGCCAGTTGTTGATTGATAATATGCACGGCTTTTTGAACATTGGTATTATTCCACCTGTTTTTAGTTACCCTTTAACCATGTTCACCATTATTGTGGTGATGAATTCATTTAATTTAATTGACGGGGTAGATGGCCTGGCTGCTTCTATCGGATTTATTACCTGTACCTTGTTTTCCTTATTTTTCTATTTAAACAATGACTGGCTTTTTGCTTTGATGGGCATTTCCATGTCTGGCGCATTATTGGCATTTCTGCGCTTTAATTTTGCCCCTGCCAGAATTTTTATGGGCGATACCGGTGCTATGTTATTAGGATTAGTAAATGCTATTTTGGTCATTCACTTTATTAAAACCGCCGAAGGTTCAAATATATTGCCGGTTTATGCAGCACCAGCCATGGGTTTTGGTATTTTGTTATTACCATTATTAGACACCCTTCGTGTTTTTGGTATCCGTATTTTCAATAAAAGGTCTCCTTTTTCTGCCGATAGAAATCATTTGCATCATATGTTATTAGACAGAGGATATTCTCATAAAAAAATTACCCTCTGCCTGTCTGTGGTATCTATACTTTTTATTGTGCTCAGTTATGCGGCACTGCCGTTGGGTACAACAAAAGTTATATTAGCACAAATTATATTATTTTTCTCTGCCATATTTTTTCTCTATTTTGCCAACATACGGCAACAAAAGAAAAACGCTATTGCCATAGGGGCGGAAGATCCGGAAAACTTTATTATATTAACAGCTAATAAGGCAAATACAATAGCTGCAGTTTCCGAAAAATAATTGTGTTTTTTTCTAACAAACTGTTTCATCCATACTTATTCTGCCGAATTTATATTGGCAGTTCTGTAACATGTTGTATTCTTTATTAGATTTGCGCCACTTAATTATCATTGTACTATGACCGAAGAACTCAATCTAATTATAGAGGATATTGAATCAGGCATGAAAAAAGCTATTCTGCATTTAGAAGTAGAATTAACTAAAATCAGAGCGGGTAAAGCCAATCCGGGTATGTTAGAGGGTATTGCAGTAGATTATTACGGTAATCCTGCTCCTATTCAGCAAGTGTCCAATGTTAGTGTTTTAGATGCTCGTACCATTAGTATTCAGCCTTGGGAAAAGAAAATGTTAGCGGCAATTGAAAAAGCCATTATGCAGGCTAATATTGGAATAACTCCCCAAAATGATGGTACACAAATTCGTTTGTTCATGCCTCCTTTAACAGAGGAGCGTAGGAAAGAAATGGTGAAAAAAGCTGCTGCCGAAGGTGAACAAACCAAAGTGTCCATTCGCAATATTAGAAGAGAAGGTATTGAACAGGTAAAAAAACTACAAAAAGAAGGATTAAGTGAAGATGCTGTGAAAGATGCCGAAAAAGATATTCAGGAAATTACAGACAGGTATACCGGCTTGGTAGAAAAGCATTTAGCTATTAAAGAAAAAGAAATTATGACGGTATAAAATATTGTGTTTAAAATGAATGATGGGCAAATACTGTTATCGGGTATTTGCCCATCATTTTTTATAACGATTGGTAATATATACACCGGCTAATATTAGCAGCATACTAATCAACTGGTTCAAGCCAAATACTTCTCCGGCCAATATTCCCCAGCCAACTGCCACAAAAGGTATACCGTAAGTAACCATCGAGGCAAAAAGCGGTCCGGCTTGTTTCAATAAAACATAAAATAAAACCGTGGCTGTAGCGGTTCCCATTATACCCAATAAGGAACCAAATAAAGTGGCATGTATTACCCCAATGGTAAATGGTTGCGTGAAATAGCCTGTTAAACTTAAAATAATCAGACAGGGTATTAATAATAGCACAAATGCCATACTGGCAATATGTAAAGAGCCAATTCCCTGTAAGTGTTTTCGCACATAATTTACATTTAAGCCATATAGAAAAGTAGCCAGTATAATAAACAGCGCATATTCCCAATGCGTAAAGCTAAATGCTCCCTTGTGATAAAATAGCAATATTAATCCTGCAAACCCGAGTAATATCCCCAATAGCTGTTGGGTTTTAATTTTTTGTTGAAAAAAAATAATGCCTGTACCTATGGTAAACAGGGGAGTAAGTGCATTCAGTATGCCTGCAAGCCCGCTGTTTAATTTTGTTTCTGCCAAACAAAACAAATAGGCAGGGAAAAAACTGCCTAAAAGTCCTGAAACCAAAACAGGCCACCTTTTTTGTACAGCTATACTTTTAAAAGCATTTACACCAAAAGGGGTTAATATAATACCTGCACTTAATATGCGAATGGTAGCTACCTGATAGGGGCTAAGTGCCTTCATGCCTTCTTTCATTAAAATAAATGAACTGCCCCAAATAAAGGAAAGTATCACAAATAAAAACCAACTTAAAAAAGGCTTCTGCACTGCTAAATTTTTGCAAACCTAAATTTTTAAAAACGAATAGTGTTATATTTAATAAAATTTCAAGTATGGCCAAAATACATTTAGCTCATTTGAATACGCTGCCTCCTAAAAAAACGCAGAAAAAGAAAATTTTAGCTGAAACTGAAAAAATTATTGAGGGGTTAGATGAATTGCAAAATTTATTATATGCCCAGTCTAAACATGCCGTTTTAGTGGTAATTCAGGGTATGGATGCTGCGGGGAAAGATGGAGTCATACGGCATGTATTTGGTAAACTAAACCCACAGGGGGTACAGGTTACTTCATTTAAAGAACCAGCCGCATTAGAGTTATCGCACGATTTTTTATGGCGCATCCACCAACATACACCGGCAAAAGGGATGATACACATTTTTAATCGTAGCCACTACGAAGATGTATTGGTTACCCGTGTGCACAAAATGATCAACAATAAATTAGCCTATAAAAGAATGGACGCCATCAATGCTTTTGAAGATTTATTGGTAGAACACAACAATACCCATATTCTAAAATTTTATTTACACATTTCGCATGGTGAACAATTGAAACGTTTGGACGAAAGAATTAAAGACCCCAAAAAACAATGGAAGTACAATGAAAAAGATTTCGAAGAATCTAAGTTGTGGCCGGAATATATGGAGGTATATGAAGATTGCCTGAACCACTGCAATAAAATACCCTGGACAGTTACACCTTCCGACGCGCATTGGTATAAAGAGTACATAATTGCCCATACCTTGTATCAGTTACTCAAAAATTTAAAAATGCAATATCCCGGTTTAAAAAAATAATTTCCTTAATATTTGTACTTACAACCATTTTTTTATATTTTCAATTCCAACTAACAATTCAACTATGTCTTTTGTAAAAGAATTTCGCGAATTTGCCACGAAGGGCAATGTAATGGATTTAGCCGTGGGTGTAATTATCGGCGGTGCTTTTGGAAAAATAGTAGATTCAGTAGTGAACGATTTAATTATGCCGGTAGTAGGCATTTTATTCAAGGCAGATTTTACCAATCTTTATCTGCCGCTTTCCTCAAAAGTTACACAAGGCCTCACTTTGGCGGAAGCTAAAAAGTTAGGACCTGTATTTGCCTGGGGAAGTTTTGTAACCGCTGTCATTAACTTTTTAATTTTGGCCTTTGTTATTTTTCTTTTAGTGAAGGGTATGAATCGGCTAAAACGCCGAAGTGAAGCTGCGGCGCCCCCTCCACCTGGACCAACACCTACCGAGCAGTTGCTCATGGAAATCCGTGATGCGCTAAAAAAATAATCCATTTTTTATCAAAAATTCTACAAATATTCGCTTGTGGGATTTTTTTTGGTGGATAACTAAAGCACTCATCAATGCGTTTATACCGTTCCTTTTCTTTTATTTGCAGGTACTAAATGCCGAAAATGGTGAATCAGGAAACTTACCAAATAAAAATTGAGCATTTTGAAGGCCCCTTCGATTTGTTATTGTTTTTCATTGAACGTGATGAATTAGATATTTATAATATACCTATCACCAAAATCATCAACGATTTTTTGGTTTTTATACATGCGCAGGAAAAATTGAATATAGAACTGAGTAGTGAATTTATTCTGTTCGTATCCACACTGATGCGTATTAAAGCCCGCTTGTTATTACCTCGTAAGGAAATTGATGCGCAAGGCAATGAAATCGATCCCCGGCAGGAGCTGGTGGATAAAATTTTGGAATACAAACGGTTTAAAGAAGCAGCGGCCCAAATGGCGGAAATGGAAGCCAACCGGTTACTGATGGCTAAAAGGGGCAATTTACAAAAAGAAATGGCTGTTATAACAGAAGAGGCAGGTGAAGGAACCGAAATTCAAACCATTACCCTTTTTAAATTAATGAAGACATTTGAAAAGGTAATGCAGCGTATACAGGAAAAGCAAAATAGACCTACCCATACGGTTGTACGTTATAATTACACAATAGAAGGTAGCCGTGATTATATGTTGGAATTGATGGCCAAAGAAAAAACGGTTTCATTCGAAAATATTTTTGAGATATGCGAAAACCGCATCCATGCTATATTTCTCTTTCTTTCTATATTGGAATTAGTGCAACAAAAATTTATGAAAATGATGGTAGGTGAGGGGCGAAATAATTTTATATTAGAATGGAACGAAAACCGCGAAGAAGATTTAAAATTGGCCGGAGAAGAAGTAGAACGTGCCGGTGAACATGATCCGGAACCGGAAGATATGGAAGAATAAATATTTTTTTGTTTGTAATAAAAAGCCTGTTTTACATTGCGCAAAACAGGCTTTTTTATATGCTAAGCTATTTTAAACTATTGCATTTATCACTATATCTTTCACCTGACTCAATAAAATTCTTTCCTGCTGCATTGAGTCGCGGTAACGAATAGTTACAGTATTGTCTTCTTTGGTTTGATGGTCGATGGTTACGCAAAATGGGGTTCCAATAGCATCCTGCCTGCGATAGCGTTTACCAATGGCATCTTTTTCTTCATAAAAACACCTGAAATAATTTTTGCATTCATCCATTAAATCACGAGCTATTTCCGGCAAGCCATCTTTTTTGGTAAGTGGTAAAATGGCTAATTTAATAGGTGCAATTTTTTCGGGGATGTGCATTACCACCCGGCTATCGGTACTGCCATCTTCTTTGGTAATGGTTTCTTCTTCATAAGCATGCGCCATAATTAACAAAAACATCCTGTCTAACCCAATAGAGGTTTCTATTACATACGGTACATAATTGCCGTAGGGCTTTCCGGTAGCAGCATCTATATCCGCATCAAAATACTGCATTTTCTTTTTACTGTATAACTGGTGTCGGGTTAAATCAAAATCGCTGCGGGAGTGGATGCCTTCTACTTCTTTAAATCCAAACGGAAACTCGAATTCAATATCGCATGCTTCTTTAGCATAGTGTGCTAATTTAACATGATCGTGATAACGGTATTTTTTGGCAGGTATACCTAAACTTAAATGCCATTGTAAACGTGCCTGTTTCCAATATTTGTACCATTCACCTTCTGTGCCGGGGCGTACAAAAAACTGCATTTCCATTTGTTCAAATTCCCGCATTCTAAAAATAAACTGGCGGGCTACAATTTCATTTCTAAAAGCTTTACCTGTTTGGGCAATACCAAATGGTATTTTCATGCGGGCCGTTTTTTGTACATTTAAAAAATTAACAAAAATACCCTGTGCTGTTTCGGGCCGTAAATAAATGGTATCGGCCTCATCGGTAACGGAACCTAATTTGGTATCGAACATTAAATTAAACTGCCTGATATCGGTCCAGTTACAAGTACCGCTAACAGCACAAACAATTTTATTTGATTCTATTAAATGCTTCAAGCCTGCAAAGTCATCTTTCGATAATAATGCATCCATTTCCTGCAATAGTGCTTCTGCCTCTTTTGGTTGTCCTTTCTCTTCTAATTTGGCTGCATGTGCTTCAATTAAATGATCTACCCTGTAGCGCTTCCTGCTGTCTTTATTATCAATCATAGGATCATTAAAATTATCCACATGCCCACTGGCTTTCCAGGTGGCAGGATGCATAAATATGGCCGCATCAATCCCTACAATATTTTCGTGTAGTTGCGTCATGCTTTTCCACCAGTAATCCCTGATATTTTTTTTTAGCTCACTACCATATGGGCCATAATCGTATACAGCACCTAATCCATCATAAATTTCGCTACCGGGAAATACAAAGCCATATTCTTTGGCATGGGCAATAATTGCCTGAAAGTTATTTTCTTGTTGCGTACTCATAATCTGCAAATATAACTGTATGCCTATGTTCTTTACGGGAACAGTCTGTTTTTTTCAATAAACAAAGGCTTATTTTACGATTGCAATTTGGGGTTGTTACTATGTCGGTTGCTGTCGCGGTTGGTTTTCTTTTCTATATTTCTTTGTAAGGCTTCGGTAAGGTTAACGCCGGTTTGATTGGCTAAGCAAATCAATACCCATAATACATCGGCCATTTCATCGGCTAAAATATCTTCTTTTTCACCGGCTTTGAATGATTGTTCTCCGTATTTACGTACCATAATCCGGCTCAGTTCGCCCACTTCTTCCATTAAAATACCCAGGTTGGTTAACTCATTAAAATAACGCACACCTATGGTTTGTATCCATTTATCTACTTGTTGTTGTGCTGCTTCAATGGTCATAATATGTTTTTTATTGTTTGTAAATGGTTTTTAATGAAATGACAGTAGCAATTGATTGTGCTCTTTGTTTTATTTTGTCGGCCATATCTCCTTCAAATAATTCATCGGTAGTTTGGTTAAATAAAAGCAGCCAATGGTTAAAATGTGCCTGGGTAAAAGGCGATAGCTGATGTAAGTGCTGGTGTACGGTTATGGTGTTGCCTTTGTAAACAGGTGTTTCAAATAAAACCGATTCCCAAAAATTTACAATTACCGGTAAATGCTTTTCCATGTTGATTTTTGCAACGTCATTAAAATAATGTTGTATTATTTTATCTTTGAATGCTTTTGCATAAAAAGCTTCCAACAATAATATTAAATCGGCGCGGTTGCTGATATCTTTTAACATGGTATAACAATGGAACAGATGATTATTCTTTGTTTTTAGAATCCATGAAAATGGTTACGGGTCCATCATTTAACAAAGCTACTTTCATATCGGCACCAAAAATACCTTTTTCAATTTTTTTACCCAATGTGGCTTCTAATTCAAATATCAATTGTTCATAAATGGGGATGGCTATTTCAGGTTTGGCCGCTTTAATGAAAGACGGACGGTTTCCTTTTTTGGTAGCTGCATGGAGTGTAAACTGGCTAATCAGTAAAATATTGCCGCCTATATCTTTTATACTTAAATTCATCAATCCGGCGGCATCATTAAAAATGCGGAGTTGTACAATTTTGTGGCTTATCCAGGTGATATCTTCAGTTGAATCTTCATTTTCTATTCCTGCCAAAACCAGTAAGCCCTGCTGTATGGCACCAACCGTTTGGTGATTAACCTCAACAGATGCCTGTGTAACCCTTTGAATAACGATGCGCATGATGGTTGCTGTTTAAAGTTTAACTTTACAGAAGTATGAAGATAAATATTCAGGACGAAATCATTTTTTCAACTGCACGTAGTGGTGGTAAAGGTGGCCAAAATGTGAACAAAGTAGAAACCATGGTTGAAGGCCGCTGGCCCGTGATGCAGTCTGCATTATTGACTGAAGAACAGAAACTACAAGTTAACAGGCATTTACAAAACAAAATAACCAAAGAAGGATTTTTGTTGGTAAAATCGCAACAGGCACGTACGCAGTTGGAGAATAAGGTAATCGTGATTCAAAAAATGAATGATTGGGTAAATGCAGCATTGGTAAAAAAGAAAGCACGTATTGCTTCTGTGCCAACGGCTGCTTCAAAGCAAAGAAAAGCATTGGCAAAACAAAATAGAGCCAATATAAAATTGATGCGAAGAAAATTTTGGAATAACGATAATGAATAATTGGAAGTGGTGATAAAAAAAATGATATTATTTTTCTTGTGTATTTGTAGTATAGAGGTATTACATGCACAAAATCTGCAATTGAAGTTTGTGCCCTTTGCAGGAAAACAATCTTTGGTGTTAATGGATAGTACTTACCATACGGCGTTGAATGAACCCATTACTTTTAGAAATTTTCTTTTTTACGTGAGCCATATTCAGTTAACCAATGATAAAGGCCATACCGTTTATTTGAACAATGCCTATTATTTATTGAATGCATCAGATACCGCCTCGCTCACTATTCATTTGCCTGTAAAACCACAGTCAATTGTTGCTATTCAATTTACCATTGGTGTAGATAGTATTAAAAATGTAAGTGGTATACAAACCGGATCATTAGATCCTATGTTGGGCATGTTCTGGACATGGAATACGGGATATATTTTTGCAAAATTAGAAGGCAATTCACCGGTATCAAAAGCGCCGGCGCACTATGTAACTTACCATATTGGGGGCTATAAGCATAATGAAAATGCACTGCGGGTTATTCAGCTCAATATTTCCAAAAAACAATGGGTACATCAAATTGACATAGGGGCTGATGTATTAGCCTGGTTTAATGGAAAGCAGCCGCTATCTATTCAGGAACATCCTATTTGCCATTCGCCAGGTAAGTTGGCCATGCAAATAGCAGATAATTATGCACAAATGTTTCATATCATCCATGTTGAATAATTTTGGAGAAGATAAGTGTGTAAAGTGTATGAAGTGGCAAATAACCATATTAACCATTATACTGTTTGTTGTAATTGCAACCGGATTTACGATTCATAGCAGCAAGCCTACCCCGTTGGTATTTAAAGTGCCACCGGGGTGGCCGCAGCCTGTGTATAATTTTAAAGAAAATCCATTAACCGTTCAGGGTTTTGAATTGGGAAAAAAATTATTTTATGATGGAAGATTGAGTAAAGATGGTAACTTTCCCTGTGCCGGTTGCCACCAGCAGTTTGCGGCATTTGCTACTTACGATCATAATTTAAGCCATGGATACGATAATTCATTAACTATCCGAAATGCACCTGCTTTACAAAACTTGGCCTGGCAAAAAGCATTGATGTGGGATGGCGGCATTAACCATTTAGATGCACAACCATTAGCGCCTATTACCGCCCCAAATGAAATGGCCGAAACCATTGAAAATATTATTAAAAAGCTAAATGCCGATCCCGAATATCCATCACTTTTTAAACAGGCTTTTGGTACCAAAGAAATTAGTACCAAACGTATTATGCAGGCACTGAGCCAGTTTGAATTGATGTTGGTAAGCTGTAACAGCAAATACGATAAAGTAATGCATGGTGAGGCTGCTTTTAATTTACCGGAAAGTTTGGGCTATGCAATTTTTAAACAAAAATGTGCAAGTTGCCATAAAGAACCATTTTTTACCGACTTTTCTTATCGTAATACCGGACTACCCATGGATGATGTGTTGCAGGATGTAGGCAGAATGAAAATTACTGAAAAAACGGCAGATTCATTAAAGTTTAAAGTGCCCAGCCTGCGTAATGTGGCTGTTACCCAACCTTATGGGCATGACGGGCGTTTTTTCTTTCTAATCAATGTATTTGATCATTACCGAAAATCAATCATTGTTGGCCCCACTACCGATAGTTTATTAAGAAACAAACTTCCTTTATCGAATTATGAAATAGGACAATTAACCGCTTTTTTATATACATTAACGGATAGTTCATTTTTAAAAGATCCGCGATTTGCACCCCCCGGATACACCATTATACCCTCATTTATGCATGTGCATTAAATATAACTGTTAAACTATTTGCTAAACCTTTGTGCTTACTGTAACCGATTCGTTATTTTAGTGCCCAATAAACAGGATTACTATTGAGCAGTATCAAGAAATTAGCCGGGCAAACCATGTGGTATGGGGTAAGTTCTATTGCCGCAAGGTTTATCAATTATCTGTTAACGCCATTATTAACCTATGGACTGGCCAAAACCAGCGATTATGGAAAAATGGGTTTAATATATGCTGCCATTCCCATTTTAAACGTAGTGTTTACCTATGGTTTTGAAACGGCTTATTTTCGTTTTTCTTCCAAAGAGGAAAACAAAACCATTATTTATGATACGGCTTCTTTGTCGCTTCTGTTTACAACCATTCTGTTTTCAGTAATATTATGGATGAATCAATCTGTTTTAGGAAATGTAACCGGTTTAACCGGTTTTCCTGCCATTGTTCAGCTCAGTATTATTGTGGTTAGTTTAGATGCATTATCCACCATCCCATTTGCCAAATTACGGCAGGAAGAAAGGCCTTTAAAATTTGCTTTTGTAAAAATTAGTGGAATTGTATTAAATATATTCATTACCTGGTTTTTTATTGTGTATTGTCCGCAACAAATGCAGCAGCCCAAAGGCAGTTGGGTAGTATTGGTATTTAATCCTGCAACCAATCCCATTGTATATGTGGTATTTGCCAACGTAGTACAATCGGCTGTTACCTTGTTATTGTTATCGAAAGAAATTGCAAAAATTCAATTTAAGTTTAATGCACGGTTGTGGAAGCAGATGATGATATATGCCATGCCGTTAGTGATTGCAGGTATGGGTGGAATGATTAATGAAACCTTTGATCGGTTAATGCTGCGTTGGTGGTTACCCGGCAGTGAAACGTTTAGAGAAGAGCAGGTGGGTATTTACAATGCCTGTTATAAATTATCCATATTAATCACATTATTTATTCAGGCATTTAGAATGGGGGCCGAGCCCTTCTTTTTTAAACAGGCCGAAAGCGAAAACCCACAAAAGGTATATGCACGTGTGATGAAGTTTTTTGTTATCATTATTTCAGTGATGTTTTTAGTGGTGGTCTTGTATTTGCCGGTATGGAAGCATTTTATTGGCCCTAAATACCGGGCAGGATTAAAAATTGTGCCCATTTTATTATTCGCTAATATGTTTTTGGGTATTTATTATAACCTTAGTATTTGGTACAAGGTTACCAATAAAACCATGGCGGGGGCATGGCTAACCTTAGCCGGAGCTGCTATTACCATTATTATCAATTACATTTTTATTCCTCATTTTAGTTTTATGGCCTGTGCATGGGCTACTTTTACCTGCTATGGAAGTATGATGGTGATAAGTTATGTGTGGGGACAAAAGGAATATCGGGTTCCTTATTCCTGGAAGAAATTAATGGCCTATATGGTTATAGCAGTGCTGCTCTTTTTTGTGCACAACAGTATTACCACTTATATTACCAAAACTTTATTTAATTATACATTTGCCACAGCGCTATTGATAGTTTTTGTAGTTTTTGTGATTCGAATTGAACGTAAAGAAATGCAAAAGTTACCCTTTATTGGTAAATGGATAGCATAAGTACAACCGCCATTTGTCATCACAGAGGCAATTCTTATATCTTTGTCGCTTTAAAAACATTTCAGTGAAAGCTAAACAAGTCATCATTCTGATAGCTGCCATCATTCTGGCCGATCAGGCTTTAAAGTTTTATATAAAATTGAATTACTATTCCGGAGAGGAACACCATGTAATTGGTTCCTGGTTTCGCTTGCATTTTGTTGAAAATGAAGGAATGGCCTGGGGATGGAAGTTTGGTGGTGGATTTGGAAAAATTGTTTTAACCTTATTTAGGCTGGTTGCAGTAATATGGGGTACTTTTTTATTACGCGATTTTATTAGGAAACAATATCATCCCGGATTTATTATTTGTGCTGCGTTGATATATGCCGGTGCATTGGGTAATTTGATTGATAGTATGTTTTATGGGCTGATATTCGATAACAGTGATGTGTTTGCCCAGAATGTATCTAAATTGGTACCCTTTGGAGCCGGTTATGCCCACTTTTTACATGGCAGGGTAGTAGATATGTTGTATTTTCCATTGGTAGATACCTATTACCCCAAATGGTTCCCGGTATGGGGTGGTGAGCGATTTGAATTTTTTGAGCCGGTATTTAATATTGCCGATGCATCTATTTCAGTAGGTGTAATTATTTTGTTGCTTTTTCAAAATAAATTTTTTGGTAAAAAACAGCATGATACACAAAAAGAACCAACTGCAGAAGAGGTAAAAATATCTTAAGATAGCTGTCAACAAATTTTTGAAAGCGGTATCTGTTTATAATAACACTAATTGACTGGTATTATATTCCCAGTTTTTGTTCGTGAACAAAAATGCTTTTTAGAGTGTAAAGAAGCGCTTAATAACGGGATGGAACAGTGTATCCATCAAAACATCCTATTTGCCTGTATTATTTTTAAAAAACCGCCTTGTAAGTCATAATAAGGTTAAGCTTTTGAACGCCATTCACCAACGTAATAGGCGATAATCCACCCTGTCCATCTAATCCATTGGCATACAGTTTCCCATTTTCTACTATTGCTACAGAATAGGTTCCTGCCTGTAAATTGAGCTGATAAAAACCATCTTCATCTGCTACCGCCTCTGCAATGAGTGGCGCATTAAAGCTTTCGAAAAAACTACTTAGGTTATTAATCAGTGTGGCATTTGTAATTAACGTATAGGGATAAATATGTATGGTACGTTGTACCGGGCAGTTGGTGCAGCTATTGGTTGCAGGTGGCACCATGGGCATACAGTTGCCTTCCATAGATGATACCGTTCCCCAAATACCATTAGTAATAGTAACTTTTTGTGCATTGAGGGCATATACTTTTTGTATATCGCAACCTGCTTGTAGCGTATTGCTTTTATGGCATCCCCAAATTACAATGGCAATGAGTGCATATACAAGTATGTTTTTCATTAAATACATTTTTAATGTAAACAAATATCCTACAGTAGGTAGGCCATTGGGGGAAAATATTTTATTATTCAACTACCAATTTACCCTAATTCACCTGCCATTTTGTAATGGTTGAATTATAGGGCATTACGGTGGTACTGCCGGGTACTTCTATAGCAATAAGCCCAACTCCTTCTGCATAATAAAAGTAAGAGGTTTGTGCTGTAGCATAATTAATAGCAGGCGGTACCAGGGCCTGTATATCTAATTGCACTTTAATAACATTGGTAAAATTATTACCATTATAGCTGACAGTTAAACCACTGCCCAAAAGCGTAAAATGATATTTTACTTTAATGGTTTGATTGGCTACAATGGCGCTAACAATAGGCGAATCCCAACCGGTTCCTGTGGGTACTCCGGCTTTTAAAAAGGCATATTCTACCGGTCCCGATGAACTGTCAGGATATATCAACCCATAGGTATAATACGTATTACCACTTCTTCTATACAGCGATGTATCACCCAAGCGATCAGTAAAAACGGCATACGACTGCCCCGTGTTGGTAACAGTTGCTACAATCGGTAATACACGGGTAGAAATGGTATCGTTCAAATGGCTGTCATTATACGTCCAGTAACTGCCAACCGTGGTAGGAAAATAATTGCCAATAACTGAAGTATTGTAGGGAATAGTAAATTGGCAAACTGAATTACCGAAAGTAACGGTGAAATTAGCATCAACCGGTAAAATGGGCTTGCCATAACCTTTTAGCTTAATAGATTGGGTGCCGGTTGATAAAACAATGGAGGAATCATAAAACCAAAACCCATTTACCGTATCTGTAAAAATATAATATTTTCCCGGCGAAATAATGTTGGCGGTTACTACAATGTAGTTGCTATCGGTTAACACACTATCTGCCAAATAAGTGCCGTTTACATAAATGTTTCGGCAATTGCCGGCAGTATCTTCTAACGAACCAATAGCGGTGCCGCTATACCCTTTGCCGGTTTCAAAACTATATTCTTTGGTACATGCCTGAAAAAGGAAGATAACCGTCAAAAAAACGAAACCATATTTAAAGATTGCCTTCATGCAGTAAAATTAATGGTAAATGTTAATGTTATGATAGGGTTTATACTAATAATGCTGGTTGGTTCGTAAAATTTT
>JAKAKY010000032.1 GCA_021824365.1 Bacteroidota bacterium
TGGATTGAACGTTTTCGTAATGCAAAACCCGTTGAAGGGCAGGAGAAAGTTATCATACCGGGCGATCCGGAACGGGAAATGGAGCAAATACGAATGGATGCAGGTATACCATTGATAGCACCTGTGATGAAAGATTTAAAAACAATTGCCGAAAAATTTAAACTGGATTGGTAATTGTTGAAAAGTGAAATTTTGTTTTGAAGAAAAGCATGGCAGTGTATTTGCAATAGTAGCATGCACAGGTTGAAATAAAGCGCAGTATGAATATAAAACGGCATAAAATTGTAGTGCAATTACTCATTATCTGGATGGCATTTACTTCCCAGTCATGGCTACCGGTGGGCAATCGGATAAAACCGGCTAATACTATTTTAACCGATAGTACAATTGCCCAAAAGCGGGTGTTGATGAACCTGAATCAACAAAAATGGAATGAATTATTTCCGCATCGGTATGGCTTAAAACCTGCTAACACCCAAAATGCCGATGCTGATTTTTATTCATTTGCAGCTTTTTTGAATGCCTTGAAATTTTTTCCTGAATTTTTAGAAGCTAAAAATAAAACCCTGCAAAAGCGTGAACTGGCTGCTTTTTTAGCCAATATGGCTTATGAAACCGGCGGTGGTTGGCCTGATGCGCCGGATGGCTATTTTAAATGGGGCCTTCATTTTGTGGAAGAGCGGGGCTGTATCAATGGATGCCCCCAATATACCGATACTACCAAAAGAGATTGGATGCCTGTAGCAGGGCAATCGTACCATGGCCGTGGACCATTGCAACTCAGTTGGAACTATAATTACGGCCAGTTCAGTCAATTTTTGTTTAATAATAAAGATAGTTTATTGCAATATCCCGACTTAGTAGCTAAAAATGGAATGGTGGCTTTTGCTTCGGCACTTTGGTTTTGGATGCACCCTCAAAAGCCCAAGCCTTCCTGCCATGCAATAATGACGGGAAGTTGGCAACCCAATGCTTATGATAGTTCTCGCAATATTTTGCCCGGTTTTGGTGCAGTTGTTAATATCATTAATGGCGGCATAGAATGTGGAACCGGAAAACCCGATGGGCAGTATAGCCGTGTTGGATATTATGAATATTTTTGTAAATATTTAAAAGTAACGCCCGGAGAATATAGCAATTGTACAGCACAAAAACCCTTTAATAGTGTGTTTTAAATTATCGGGTAAAAGTATAGGCCCAGTAAATCAGTACAAACTGTAACAAGGTTCTAATTAATGCCAGTTGTTTGGTAATGGTAAACTTTCCCATTTTAAATGGTGCTATTTGTTGCATATGAATATGTACCGGGAAAAAACTGATGAGCATAGCCATAATTAGCCAGGCAGCCCAATAGCGTGTTTCTTCAAAATACAATGCAATACCCAGTGTAATTTCTGCTGTACCCGCAGCAATATTTATTAGGTGCTTTACGGGAAAATAAGAGGGAATTATTTTGATATATATGCGTGGTTGAAGAAAATGGTTCATGCCTGCACTTACATAAAGTAGTATCATTAGCCAAAGAGAAATGGTATGAAAAATGGTTGGCATTTAATTTTTTTATATCTGTTTATAAAACCTACTAACGTTTGTTATTAAAAAAGAATGGTTGCATTTCAGTTATGGCAATTACTTTTGCAAACAATTTAATGAAAAGTGCTGAAACGCTTTCATTCAATAAATTATTTTTTTTATTCAGTTAAAACGATACAGGCATCTATGAAAGTAATGAAATTTGGGGGCACCAGTGTAGGAAAGCCGGAAAGAATGCATCAGGTAGCACAATTAATTACTAAAGGCAATGAGCCGGTAATTACGGTATTAAGTGCATTAAGTGGTACTACCAATGCATTGGTGGAAATCAGTAGCCATTTGGCAGAAGGTAATAAAGAAGAGGCTCGTGCCTGTATTCAAAAATTAGAAGCCCATTACCAGGCCTTCATTCTTTCACTTTTAAGGCAACCCAATTTTTTAGATAAGGCAAAAGCCATAGTAGCAGAGCATTTTGAATTTTTGAATATTATTACAAGAATATCTTTTAGCGATGCATTAAATAAAGATATTTTGGCACAAGGCGAATTGATGAGTACCCGCTTGTTTTCAGTTTATTTAGAAGAGCAGGGAATTGATCATGTATTGTTACCTGCCTTAGAGTTTATGCGGATAGATGCCAATGAAGAGCCTAATTTACCTGCTATTAGAACTAAATTAGCCGCATTATTACAGCAGCATACCGATAAAAAACTGTTTATTACCCAAGGCTACATTTGTAAAAATGCCCGTGGTGAAGTAGATAACTTGAAAAGAGGCGGTAGCGATTACACTGCTTCACTGATAGCTGCAGCCGTAAATGCCGGTGTTTGCGAAATATGGACAGATATCGATGGCATGCATAATAATGACCCACGTGTGGTGAATAAAACGATTGCAATTGAGCAATTGAGTTTTGATGAAGCTGCAGAACTGGCTTATTTTGGTGCTAAAATTTTGCATCCCACCTGTATTTGGCCGGCGCAACAACAAAACGTGCCGGTTAAATTACTGAATACCATGGAGCCTTCAGCAAAAGGCACAACCATTATGCATGAAGCAGGTAGCGTAGGTGTAAAAGCCATTGCAGCAAAAGATGGTATTATTGCCATTAAAATAAGAAGCAGCCGGATGCTTTTAGCATATGGTTTTTTGCGCAAAGTTTTTGAAGTGTTTGAAAAATACAAAACATCTATTGATATGATTACTACTTCAGAAGTAGCTGTTTCAGTTACTATTGATCAGCCTACTTTTTTAGATGAAATTATTCGTGAATTAGAGCCATTTGGTGTAGTTGAGATAGATAAAGAACAAACTATTATTTCAATTGTAGGCAATCAAATTGCTGAAACCAAAGAGGTGTTGAAGAAATTGTTTGATGCTATTCATGATATTCCTGTAAGAATGGTGAGTTATGGTGGAAGTCGGCATAACATTTCACTTTTGGTGCCTTCTGCCTATAAAAAAGAAACACTTCAATTATTGAATAAAGGGTTATTTGGACTGGAATAATGATAGTAAATATTTGTGATAAAAAAGACTGCAACTTTAAAATTGCAGTCTTTTTTTATGTATTTTATGGAACGTAATATTTAAATAATCAACAAAGCATCGCCATAGCTGAAAAAGCGATACTTGTCTTTAATGGCTTTTTTATAAGCTTCCATAGTTAAGTCATACCCTGCAAATGCACAGGTCATAATGAGTAAGCTTGTTTTGGGCAAATGAAAATTGGTTACTAAGCTGTCGGCCACACTAAATTCATAAGGCGGATGGATGAAATGGTTGGTCCAGCCCTCGCTGGGTTTCAATAATTTTTGGGCAGTAAAACTACTTTCCATGGCACGCATGGTAGTAGTGCCAATGGAGCAAATGCGGTGGCCGGTTTGTTTAGCCGTATTTACAATGCGGCAAGCCTCTTCCGTTATTTGATAATATTCTGCATCCATTTTATGCTTGCTCAAATCTTCCACTTCAATAGGTCTGAATGTACCTAAGCCGGTATGCAGGGTAACTTCTGCAAAACGAATGCCCTGAATTTCGCAACGTTTAATTAACTCTTTGCTAAAATGCAAACCTGCGGTTGGGGCCGCTACGGCTCCTTCATATTTTGCGTAAACGGTTTGGTAGCGCTCTTTATCCTCTTCATCAGGTTTACGTTTAATGTATTTGGGTAAAGGGGTTTCACCCAATGTTTCTAACATTTCTTTGAAACTGGCGTCATCACCTTCCCACAAAAACCGAATAGTACGGCCACGGCTGGTGGTATTATCAATTACCTCAGCCACCAATTCTTCATTATCGCCAAAATACAATTTATTACCTACTCTTATTTTACGGGCGGGGTCTACAATCACATCCCACAATCTGTTGGGTTTATTAAGTTCTCTTAAAAGAAAAACTTCAATTTTTGCGCCTGTTTTTTCTTTTCTGCCGTACATTCTTGCCGGAAATACCTTTGTGTTATTCACTACAAAAACATCTTTATCATCGAAATATTCCAGAATATCCCGAAAATATTTGTTTTCCATGTGGCCGGTTTTACGGTCAACCACCATCATTCGGCTGTCTTCTCTTTTTTTAGTGGGGTTTTGTGCAATGAGATTTAACGGTAAATCGAATCGAAATTGAGATAGTTTCATGTGTCTAATCTTTTTTTTGAAATGATAGCCACACTCAGTTTGCCGCCGCCTTACGGGGCGACTCGCTTCATGTTACGGCATGAATTTTTTTTGAAGAGTGCGAAGGTAGGTTTATTTGCGGTATTTATCAAAGAATGACTTTGTACTACAGAATGGCATTTAACAGTTGTTGGGCATATGCACTGGAAGGATGGCTGAAAATTTGGGTAGTGGCGCCTATCTCTTTAATGCGTCCTTTGTTCATTAACATAATCAGGTCACTGATATATTTTACTACCCCCATATTATACGAAATAAAAATACCGGTGAAATTAAATTCGTTTTTTAAGTCATTGATTAAACTTAAAATTTGTGCCTTTGCACTTACATCTAAAGCTGCCACACTTTCATCGAAAATAATCAGGCTTGAGTTTAGCGCCAGTGCTCTTGCAATCACCACTCTTTGTCTTTGTCAGCCACTCAGTTTTTTTGGGGTAATGGTTAAAATAATTGATAGGGAGTTTTACCTTTTCCAATAAGGCATATACTTGTGCTTTTCTTTCAGCCCGTTGTAGCATATAATTTGTGCACTTTCATAGGTTCCGCAATTGTTTCGCCAATGGTTTGGGGCTGTTCAATGCAGCAAAAGGGTCTTGAAAAACCTTCGTATGTCTTTTCGCCAATGCTTTTTTGGGGAGGTAAGTTGCGCCAGATTCATCCCTTTAAAATAAATAGTACCGGTTTCTATGGAAATAATTTGCATATTTTTTTTAAATGTATTTTTACCGCTGCCACTTTCACCCACAATAGCCACCCATTCGCCCTTCGATACAGCAAAATGGATATTTTCAATTGCAGGCGTGGTATGGGTATATAGAATAAAATTAACTGAAAGGTGGTTGATGGCTAACAGAGGTTTAGACATACTGTTCAGTAAACCATTTTTCTGAATAAATTCTCTAATATTTTTCAATATTGTTTAAATGGTGTTTATGTAAATGCCTTGTAGGTTAATCTTTGCGTAAATTTTATAACATGTATGCTTTTCATGGCATACAATGCCCTAATTTTGCGAAACTAAAGTTTTGGCATAGCCTATTTTTGTTATGATTAAATCAGCCTGGTGGAAGATATTGAGTTTTTTTCTGTTAATGTACACCTGTTTTATGGGTTTTTTAGTAAAAGTGCCTACACCACCCGGTGTCCCTTTACAACAAAGTATCCGTAATTTATTTTTTCATGTGCCCATGTGGTTTGGTATGAATATTTTATTTCTGGTATCGTTCATTTATGCCATCAAATACTTGCGTAATCCACTTAAAAAGTATGATACCTTTTCATTAGAATATGCCCGTACCGGAATTGTTTTTGGCATTTTGGGCTTAATAACCGGTGCCATTTGGGCTAAATACCAATGGGGTGCTGCCTGGAGTGGCGATGCCAAACAAAATGGCGCAGCTATTGCGTTACTCATTTATCTGGCTTATTTTGTTTTACGTGGTTCATTAAATGATGACGAGAAAAAAGCCCGGGTTGGTGGCGTATATAATATATTTGCATTTTTTATGTTGTATCCATCTATTTGGATTTTACCCCGGTTAGTAGAAAGTTTGCATCCGGGTGGTTTAGGTAGCGATGGTAATCCCGCCTTAAATGGGAACGATTTAGATGCCTCTATGCGCCTGGTTTTTTGGCCGGCGGTAATTGGATGGACCTTATTAGGTGTTTGGATTACTACTTTACGGATTCGCTTACATTTTATAAAAGAAAAAGCCTTAGCATAATGAGAAAGAAAATTAAATTTTTGATGTTTAGTCTTTGCTTGTTCTTATGGAATAAAATGCTGATGGCGCAAACCAATACGCCAGATGATGGCAGCTTCATGAAAAGTAATGGTAAAATTTATGTGGTAATGGCGGTGGTAGTTGTAATTGTGTTGGGATTATTTATTTACCTCATTGCGTTAGATCGCCAAATCAGGCGGATAGAAAAAAAATAACACCCTGCCGAACGCTCTTTTCTATGCTGTTAATTTTATAAATTTTCATCAATATCTTAAACGATTAGCTACATACATAACACTTAAAACGATTGATTATGTTAAATGAACAGTACAGCTTTTTTCATAACGTAGAACGCAGTTTTGATAAAGCAGCAGAATTTACCAAATGGGATAAAGGTTTGTTGGAACAAATCAAGGCCTGTAATAGTGTTTATAGAATGCGTTTCCCGGTTAAAATGGATGACGGTAGGATAGAAGTAATTGAAGCCTATCGGGTGCAACACAGTCAGCACAAATCACCCTGTAAAGGTGGTATTCGTTTTAGCGAAGCGGTTGATCAGGATGAGGTGATGGCTTTGGCCAGTTTAATGACATACAAATGTGCCATTGTAAATGTGCCTTTTGGTGGTGCTAAGGGTGGTATTAAAATTAATCCCAGAAATTACAGCACCTATGAGTTAGAAAAAATTACCCGCCGTTATACCAGTGAATTAGTAAAGAAAAATTTTATAGGCCCCGGTATTGATGTGCCTGCACCGGATTATGGAACAGGTGAAAGAGAAATGGCATGGATAGTAGATACTTATGCATCATTAAAACCCGGCGAAATTGATGCAGCCGGTTGTGTAACGGGTAAGCCGGTATCGCAAGGTGGGGTTAGAGGTAGAAAAGAAGCTACAGGTTTAGGTGTTTTTTACGGCGTACGCGAAGTGTGTAATATGGCCGGTAGAATGAAAAAATTAGGCCTTACCCCGGGTGTTAAAGGTAAAAAAGTAGTGGTACAAGGTTTGGGCAATGTGGGCTATCACTCTGCCAAATTTTTCAGAGAACATGGTTCAATTGTGATTGCCATTGCAGAATATGAAGGAGCTATTTATAATGCAAATGGTTTAAATGAAGAAGAAGTTTTTCAGCACAGAAAAGCAACCGGCTCTATTTTAAACTTTCCGGGTGCAACTAATATTGAAAAAAGTACAGATGCATTGGAACTGGAGTGCGATATTTTAATTCCTGCAGCATTAGAAAACGTAATTAATGGCAGTAATGCAGACAGAATTAAAGCAAAAATTATTGGCGAAGCAGCCAATGGACCTTTAACACCTGAAGCCGATGTTATTTTAAATAAAAAAAGTACTTTAATTGTACCCGACATGTATTTGAATGCCGGCGGTGTAACCGTTTCTTATTTTGAATGGTTAAAAAACCTGTCGCATGTACGTTATGGCAGGCTGGAAAAAAGGTTTACCGAAAACATGAATAGCCATATTTTAACACAAATGGAATCATTAACCGGTAAAACTGTATCTGATGCCGAAAGGAAATTTATTATGCACGGCGCCGAAGAAGTAGATTTAGTGCATAGTGGCTTAGAAGAAACTATGATTACAGCAACACAGGAAATCATAGCAATATGGGATAAAAACCCTGAAATTCCTGATATGCGTACTGCCGCTTATGTATGCGCCATCAACAAAGTGGCTACCTCTTATAATGAGCTGGGCATTTTTCCATAACGGATTTCATTTTTGTATTCATTTTTGTTGCCGCTGCTTTTGCAGCGGCTTTTTTTATGCAATTACTATGGTATCAAAGAAATTGATTAATTTAAATGCTGATACATTTATGAAATGAAAAGCCTCATTGTACTTTTTCTGCTCATTCCTTTTTATCCGGTGGCACAACCGGCACCATGGGTGAATGATATTTTAAATGGAACCATCATTAAAATACCTGTTTATCAAATAGATACTATTAGCACCAATGTTTTGTATTTGCCTATGCCTTTTGCTAAATCTGATTTTGCCGATACAACCGGGGTATCTCGTTTGCAACAGGCCGATATTTTATCGGTTGATTTGGTGTTTACTGATTATCCTGCTTCTAATTCATTAAAAGTATTAAACGCAGCCCGTTTTAAATCATTACAACAACTCATTCCTTTTATTCACAACCAATTTTTTACACAGTGGCGAATGATTCGTCAAACAAAGGGGAAAGATGCTGTCAGTTCTGAAAAATTAATGCATGGCTTTGTGATTCATTATCGTTCTATTCCTACTGGTGTTTCTATTCAAAAAGAATTAGCCTTAGTTCAACAAACCACAATGGCGTTAGCACAAATCAAACAAAAACCGGTTTTGCAAATTTCTGTTAACCCTGTAAATAATGCCAAAACATCCAAAAAGATTAGGTATTGGGATGAAATTTATGGATCATCGGCCCCAACAACACCTATGTTCTATATAAAAAACAGACCTGTATTACAAATAGCTGATACGGTTTTTACAACTTTTGATCCTTCTGATTCCATGATGCAGGTGCCCTATACAATTGCTTTACAGAAAAAAATATTGACCAGGCAACAGCAAATAAAGTTTCAAAAAGCTGAGCAACTATATTGTTTATTAGGCCCGCCTCGTAAATGGGCTGATGAAGGTTCACAGACTGCTACACCTATCGCAAAGTCATTGCCGTTACCAGACACGAGTTTATTACATAGTCTTCAGCAACAATCGTTTAAAAATGCATTATTGGTGGTAGATGTAACAGCCAGTATGTCGTTGTATACTGTTCAATTATTGCATTGGTTACAACAAATAGACACCCTGCATGCCATAACGCAATTTGCCTGTTTTAATGATGGCAATGATATACCTACCGAGCGAAAAATATTGGGGAATACAGGTGGTATTTACATAGAACCATATAGTAATATGAATAATGCAGCTGTATTGATGGAAACAGCCATGCATAGAGGCTCTGGGGGTGATACACCAGAAAATGTTTGTGAGGCATTAATACAGTCAATAGCTGCTTGTGCAGCATGTGAAGAGGTGATTTTAATAGCCGATAACTGGGCACCGGTAAGAGATATTGAGCTGTTGCAACAAATAAAAAAGCCTGTGCAAATTATGATTTGCGGTGGCACTATTGGTGTACATCCGGATTATGTAACCATTGCCTGCAAAACGCAAGGTAGTCTGCGCTTTACTGATGGTGCCATTACTGATTTTAGTGCGCTGAAAAATGGTGGTGTTATGCAAATTCGTTCTTTACCATTTAGGTTAGATAAAAGTGGTAAAGTATTAGTGGCTAATCTGAGTCATCAGCAATGATAGTCGGGCAATGCATCTAATGACTTGGAATGAACTGTATCCCAACAAAAACTTTGGTTACCATTGGTAATCACCAAATAAAGCGTTTGTAAAATTTGGTGATAAGATAAAACCTGATCAATAGTGCCGGCAGATAAGGCTACATTCAATTCTTTACATTCAATCAACATCCAGGGTACATTGTTTTTATAAATCGCAATATCAAATCTTTTCTTTTTATCTGTTAACCATATTTCCTGTTCCACTGCAATGAGCGATGCCGGATATTTTTTTTCTTTTACCAGATAATTTAAGAAGTTTTGTCGTACCCACTCCTCTGGTGTTAAGGTTACCCAGTTTTTTCTGATAGTATCAAAAATTAAGGCTTTTTCACCTTGTTCTTTGATATTAAATTCCGGTTTGGGATACTGTATTTGAATCATGTTTTTTGCCCGTTTTTTGCCATTTCAATTACTTTGAAATGGTTTGTAAATATACGCCTGATTGTTTTTTAAAAAGATGATTGCAAAATTTAAGTAAAAATGGCTATTTTTACCGGTTAAACTATTGGCTACTTTTAAAATAAAATTAAACACGGCCGGTTTTTAGAACAGTAGTTGTAATAATTTTACATTATAGTAAAAATATATTTTAAAAATTATGAAAACAAAACCTGAAATTGTAAAAAACTGGTTACCCCGCTACACCGGCGAGAAACTAGAAAATTTTGGAGAATATATTTTATTGACCAACTTCAATAACTATGTTGAAAAATTTGCAGAATGGAATAAAGTAAATATAGTTGGAAAAGACCGTTCCTTTCAATGTGCCACTGCCAACGATATTACGATCATTAATTTCGGAATGGGCAGCCCGGGTGCAGCAACGGTAATGGATTTACTTTCTGCTATTGAACCCAAAGCGGTATTGTTTTTAGGAAAATGTGGGGGTTTGAAAAAGCGCAATAAAATTGGAGATTTAATTTTACCTATTGCAGCCCTTCGCGGTGAAGGTACTTCGAACGATTATTTTCCTCCTGAGGTACCTGCACTACCGGCATTTGCCCTGCAAAAAGCTATTTCAACCACTATTCGCGATAATAAAGTGGATTATTGGACAGGAACCGTTTATACTACCAACCGAAGGGTTTGGGAGCATGATGAGGAGTTTAAAGCCTATCTTACCAAAGTACGTGCTTATGCCATTGATATGGAAACTGCTACTATATTTATGGTTGGTTTTTATAATCACATACCTACCGGTGCTTTATTATTGGTAAGTGACTCACCTATGATTCCAGAAGGCGTAAAAACAGAAGCAAGTGATAAAAAAGTAACCAGCAAATTTGTAGATCGACACCTTAAAATTGGTATTGATTCATTATTACAATTGAAAAATAACGGACTAACGGTAAGACACTTGCGTTTTTAATCTTTCCACAAAAATGGAAATAATATAAATGCCAAAATAGCTACCATGGCATCGAGGGCTAACATTAATCCTATCATTTGCCAAAGCCCACCCTGCACAACACTGGAAAAGCCAATGGAAGAAATTTTAATGAGCAGTAATAATTGAGGAATAATAAGCGGAAAACCCATGATGGCCATTAATGCAGCCTGCTGCTCTGCTTTGGCGGCAATGGCTGCTAAAAATGTAAATACCAAACTCAAACTTATTCCACCTAACATACTAATGCCAACAAATGCAACCATATTCTCTAATGGGTTACCCAACAACAGCGTAAATACCGCCAGGCTAACCAAACTCATTAATAACATTAATAGGGCATTAAACACCAATTTAGCAATCATAAAATCACCTGCGCCGGCGATAGAATAGAAATACAACATTCTACCCCTGCTTTCAGCCAAAAAACTCTTGGCTACGGCATTAATGCAAATAAATAATTGTACTACCCAAAATAAAGCATTCCAAACCCTGTCCTCCGGTTGGCCCATGCTTAAGTACACCACAAAAATAGTAGCTGCTACGTACAATAAAATACCGTAAAAGGTGTACTGCTGACGGGTTTCAAGCAGAATATCTTTTTTTATTAAGGCAAGAATGTGCTGTTTGTTCATCAGGGTTTTATTTGATGGCATTTTCTACATCTGGGTTCATAAATATCTTTTTCGCCCAACAAAACCTGCCTACTCTGTTCTGTTTTTCTATGAGATATATTGGCAATATTGCCACATACTACACAAATGGCATGTAGCTTGGTAATATAATCTGCTCGTGCCAGCAAATTAGGCATTTGTCCGAATGGATTACCTAAATAATCCATATCTAATCCTGCAACAATAACACGTATACCTCTTAAGGTTAATTTTTCACAGACATCTCCAATTTCATCGTCAAAAAACTGCGCTTCGTCAATGCCCACTACGTCAACATCTTGCGCCAAAAGCAAAATTGTTTGTGAATTTTCGACGGGAGTGGAGGCAATAGCATTGGCATCATGACTAACCACATCATGCTCATCGTACCTGGTATCAATAGCCGGCTTAAAAATTTCAACTTTTAAATTGGCAATTTTGGCTCTTTTCAGTCTTCTAATCAGTTCTTCGGTTTTGCCGCTAAACATACTACCGCAAATCACTTCAATCCAGCCAATTTTATCGCCTTTAATGTGTGGTTCTATAAACATTTTTTAAAAAGGGTTAATTGGTAAAAGCTTATTAACTTTAACCATATTTTCAAACATCAAATGTATTACATCCTATGCAAAGAGTGGATACTCTTATCAATAAAATAAATGAACAAAGGGCAAAAAATGAGTCGCCTGCTGCTTTAATTGCCACGTTACAATTGTTGCTGGCAGCTTTGCAGGAGGAGAATCATCCTGCACCTGTAGGTAATCATGTATCGGTAGTAATGCCTTTTAATTCTGCTGCTATAGTTCAGCCCTTCCCAGTTGCTGATGAAAATGTTTTGGCAAAAAATAAAGATAAATCATTATTTGATATACCTGCTTTGTTACAAATGCCCACGTTTATTCAGCATCAAAACAAACCTGCCGCTGAAATAAACATAAAAACAGATGCCGATAAAAGTCTGAATGAAAAATTAAAAACGGAAAAGAAAGAATTGGCGGCCACTTTGCAGGAAGCACCTATTAAAGATTTACGAAAAGCCATAGGTATCAATGATCGCTATCTTTTTGTAAACGAATTATTTCAGGGTGATGAAAACTTATTTGAAAAAAGTATCAAAACCATTAATGGTTTTACCTTATACCCCGAAGCTTCTTTTTGGATAGAAAAAGAGTTGAAGCAGAAACTCAATTGGCAGGATGATAATGAAACCGTTGTTGCTTTTTATCAATTGGTTAAAAGAAGATTTTCCTGAATATATTTGATAATACCACTTGTTGAACCTGCTTGTTGTTGCACATAGCTTCCTGAAATATTACAGGCATTAGCATAAAAATCTGGATGCGTTAATAATTTGTTCAGCACCTGTTCCAGGGTTATGGCATCATCAACACTAAAAGCTCCACCTAATTCAATCAGGGCAGTGGCTTCAAAAAATTTATCGTAAACGGGGCCAAAAACAATGGGTTTACTGTATACTGCAGGCTCTAAAACATTGTGCACACCATCATCACCAAAACCACCGCCCACATAACTAATGGTGGCATACCGGTACAAACGGCTCAGCATACCAATATTATCAATAATTAATACGTTTTTGTCTTTACAATCTGCGCCTGCTTGTAAGTTAGAGTAGCAAATATTATTTTTATACAATGTTTTGCATTCACTAATTCTATCTTCATCAATTTCATGCGGAGCAATAATGAAAAACAATTCAGGGTGGGTGTTGGCAAAATGATCTAAGGCTTCATCATCTTCTGTCCAGGTGCTTCCTGCAACAATTACCTGTCTGTTTTCAATCAATTGTTCTATTAGCTTATTTTCATAAGGTTCTTGTGCTATGTGTAATACACGATCAAATCTGGTATCGCCTGCAACCGTTGTTTTATTGGCCAAACCAATTCCTTCCAATAATTTTTTCGATTCCTGATTCTGAACAAATAAATGTTGAAAGCAATGCAGCATATTTTGGTGCATTCTGCCATACCATTTAAAAAATGGCTGGTTAGCCCTGAAAATGCCTGATACTAATAAAGCAGGAATATTTTTTTGGCGAATGATATTTAAATAATAATACCAAAATTCATACTTTACAAATATCACCAATGCAGGATTAGTGATTTTTATCCATTGTTCGGCATTTGAAGCACTATCCATGGGCAAATAAAATACCCAGTTGGCAATGGTATCATCTTTTTTGGCTTCATATCCTGAAGGCGAGAAAAAGGTAACCAAAATTTTGTGCGAAGGGAATTTTAGTTTCATTTGTTCCATTAAAGGCCTGCCTTGTTCAAATTCACCAATCGATGCACAGTGAAACCAAACCACCGCTGCCATATTGTTTTGAAAAGCAAAACTTACCTGCTCAAAAATATTTTTTCTGCCTTTTAGCCATAAAGCAGCTTTTTTATTGCCGCCCTGAATGAGCCGGGCAATAACCACATACAATCTTAAAAAGAGGTTATAAAAAAATAGTTGCCACATAATCGTTGCTACAAATAAACGCTTTTATACCATTTAACGTATAAGTTATGGCATGAAATATGTAAAACTGTTTTCAATTATGTTTTTGTTTTACTTTTGCGCACTTAAATGAAGCCCATGAAACCCATTCAAATGGTAGATACTAAAACCCAGTATCTCAAAATTAAAGATGCCATCCGGCAAGGTATCCAGGAGGTGTTAGAAAGTGCTGCTTACATTAATGGGCCTGCTGTGCAACGATTTACCCATTCATTAAATACCTATATGGGTAGTAAGCATACCATTCCCTGTGCCAATGGAACCGATGCTCTGCAAATTGCTTTAATGGCTTTGGGTTTACAACCCGGCGATGAAGTAATTACGCCTTCTTTTACCTATATAGCTACTACTGAAGTGGTGGCATTATTGCGTTTAAAGCCTGTTTTTGTAGATGTTGACCCGGTTACATTTTGTCTTGATCCCAATGCTGTCAAAAAAGCCATTACAACCAAAACAAAAGCCATCGTTCCGGTACATTTATATGGGCAGGCTGCTAATATGGAAGCTATTATGGCCATTGCAGCGGCACATCAATTATATGTGGTGGAAGATAATGCGCAGGCAATCGGTTGTAACTATACCTTCTCAAATGGCACAACTGTAAAAACCGGAACTATCGGGCATATTGGATGTACTTCCTTTTATCCCAGCAAAAATTTAGGTGCTTACGGCGATGGTGGCGCTATTTTTACCAACGATGATGCATTGGCTGAGCAATTAAAAATGATTGCCAACCATGGCCAAAAAGTCCGCTATTACCATGATATAGTTGGTTGTAATTCTCGATTAGATGCTATACAGGCAGCTATTTTAGATGTTAAACTAAAGCATTTGGATGAATATATTGCCGCAAGAAATGAAGCTGCTGCGTTTTATAATCGTGCATTTGCCAATCATACTGCTATAACTGTTCCGGGTAGTGCACCGTATACCAATCATGTGTATCATCAATACACATTGGTACTGAATGATGTGGATAGAGATGCCATGAATACTTATTTGACTGAACAAAAAATACCTTCTATGATTTATTATCCCGTACCCGGCCATAAACAAAAAATGTTCAGCACATTTGGTTTGCCGGAAGTAGTTTTACCGGTTACCGACTGGCTTACCGAGCGGGTAATTTCACTGCCCATTCATACAGAATTAGACATAGAACAATTAGAATATATTACTTCGCATGTTTTAAATTTTTTAAATAAATAAAATATGAAGATAGCAGTTGTTGGAACCGGATATGTTGGATTGGTTTCCGGTACCTGTTTTGCTGAAACCGGCAATCATGTTACCTGTATTGATATTGATGCGCAAAAAGTAGAAAAGTTAGCATCTGGTATTATTACCATTTATGAGCCGGGATTAGAAAAAATTTTTATCAGAAACCTGAATGAAAAGCGGTTGGATTTTACCACGCATTTAGAAGCTGGAATTAAAGATGCACAAATTATTTTTCTGGCATTGCCTACACCTCCCGGTGAAGATGGTTCGGCTGATTTAAAATATATTTTAGGTGTAGCTGATCAATTAGGCAGAATATTGAACGGTTATAAAGTAATTGTTGATAAAAGCACGGTTCCGGTTGGTACAGCCGAAAAAGTAAAAACAGCTATTGCCACAAACTATAAAGGTGAATTTGATGTGGTAAGTAATCCTGAATTTTTGAGAGAAGGGGTTGCAGTAGATGATTTTATGAAGCCTGACAGAGTGGTTATTGGTACCAATTCTGAAAAGGCCAGAAAAATTATGGGCGAATTATATGCACCCTATGTACGGCAAGGAAATCCCGTTATATTCATGGATGAAAAAAGCGCAGAATTGACCAAATATGCAGCCAATTCTTTTTTGGCTACCAAAATTTCATTCATGAATGAAATTGCCCAACTCTGCGAAAAATTAGGTGCCGATGTAGATATGGTGCGCAGAGGTATTGGTAGCGATGAAAGAATTGGAAAACGTTTTTTATTTCCGGGTATAGGTTATGGCGGAAGTTGTTTTCCTAAAGATGTACAGGCACTGATAAAATCGGCCGAACAAGCGCAGTACGATTTTAAAATTTTAAAAGCCGTTGAAACGGTTAATGAAAATCAAAAATTACACTTGTTGCCAAAAATCAAAAACTACTTTCAGGGTAAATTAGCAGGCAAACATTTTGCCTTATGGGGATTAGCATTTAAGCCCAATACCGATGATATTCGGGAAGCACCTGCTTTATACATCATTAAAGCTTTATTAGCTGAAGGGGCAATCATTACCGCATTCGATCCGGAAGCCATGCACAATGTACAACAACAAATCGGTAATGCTATTCAATATGCAAAAGATCAGTATGATGCACTTCAAAATGCTGATGCTTTAATTATTGCTACGGAGTGGAATGAATTTAGAACACCTGATTTTGACGAAATGATTAAGCGGATGAATCATCAAACTATATTTGACGGTAGAAATTTATTTGAAGTAAAAACCATGCATGATAAAGGTTTTTATTACGAAAGTATTGGCCGCCCTTAAACAACTTAACATGGAAAAAAAACGCATTCTCATTACCGGAGCTGCCGGCTTTTTAGGCTCACATTTGTGTGATCGGTTTATAAAAGAAGGGTATTATGTAATTGGTATGGACAACCTGATTACAGGCGATTTATGTAACATTGAACACCTGTTCAAATTACCTGAATTTGAATTTTACCATCACGATGTATCTAAATACATACATGTACCCGGTAAGTTAAATTATATTTTGCATTTTGCCTCCCCGGCAAGCCCTGTCGATTATTTAAAAATACCTATTCAAACTCTTAAAGTGGGTTCGTTGGGTACACATAATTGCCTGGGTTTGGCAAAAGAAAAGAAAGCAAGAATGCTGATTGCTTCTACTTCTGAAGTTTACGGTGACCCATTGGTGCATCCTCAAAACGAATCGTATTGGGGTAATGTGAATCCCATTGGTCCACGTGGTGTGTATGATGAAGCGAAAAGATTTCAGGAGGCCATTACCATGGCTTATCATACCTATCATGGTTTAGAAACACGCATTGTTCGTATATTTAATACGTATGGGCCTCGTATGCGATTAAATGACGGTCGTGCTTTACCCGCATTTATTGGGCAGGCTTTGCGTGGAGAAGATTTAACTGTATTTGGCGATGGCAGCCAAACCCGGTCATTTTGTTATGTAGATGATTTAATTGAAGGCATTTACCGATTGTTGTTGAGCGATTATCCAAATCCGGTTAATATTGGTAACCCTAATGAAATCAGTTTAAAGGATTTTGCAGAAGAAGTATTGAAATTAACCGGTGCCAATGTAAAGATTGTATATAAACCTTTGCCGGTGGATGATCCCAAACAACGGCAACCCGATATTACTAAAGCCAAAGAAGTTTTAGGATGGCAACCAACTATTGAGAGGGCAGAAGGGTTACGAAGAACCTATGAATATTTTAAACAATTACCTCCGGATGAATTGTTTAAGCAACCAAAAGAATTTGTGCAGCATTAAATTGAAGTCAACAAAATAAGTATGCAACAAAAAGAGAAAGTAGCTATTATTGGTTTAGGCTATGTAGGCCTTTCTCTTGCGCTGGCTTTTGCTAAAAAAAAATCAGTGATTGGTTTTGATATTAATGCTACTAAGGTTCAATTGTTACAAAATAAAATTGATCCTAATCACGAATTTGATGCAAATGCATTTAATGATATTGATGCTCAATTTACCTCAACCGTAAACGATATTCAAGGGGTTGATTATTATATTGTTGCCGTACCAACACCTGTAAATGGTGAACGAATTCCTAATTTAACCCCATTGCTGCAAGCTTGTAAAAGTGTAGCTGCTGTTATTGATAAGGGGAGTATGGTTATTTTCGAATCAACTGTTTATCCCGGCTGTACAGAAGAAGATTGTATCCCACTCATTGAGCAGGTTAGCGGTTTAAAAGCAGGCACTGATTTTTTATATGGTTATTCTCCTGAAAGAATTAATCCGGGTGATGCACAGCACACATTGGAGCAGGTAGTAAAAGTAGTGTCCGGTTGCAATGAATATGCCACTGCTAAAATTGCAGAATTATATGCTGCAGTAGTGCAGGCTGGTATTCATATTGCACCTACCATTAAAACAGCCGAAGCAGCAAAAATTATCGAAAACACACAACGCGATTTGAATATTGGTTTAATGAACGAGCTGTCGATGATTTTTGATAAAATGCAGCTGAATACAAAAGCTGTTTTGGCTGCGGCTGCTACTAAATGGAATTTTATACCTTTTATGCCGGGCTTGGTAGGTGGGCATTGTATAGGTGTTGATCCCTATTATTTAACGTATAAAGCCGCAAAGTTGGGTTACAATTCGCAAATTATTACTGCTGCCAGAATGATTAATGATGGCATGGGTAAATATATTGCCGATAAAATTATTCAGCATTTAATTGTGGCGGTAGATGTGGTAAAAAATGCCAAAGTGTTGGTAATGGGTACTACATTTAAAGAAAACGTAGCCGATATTAGAAATGCAAAAATTGCAGATGTGATTTTTGCATTGCAGCAATTACACATACAGGTGCATGTTACCGACCCCAGGGCCGATAATGCAGCTTTACAAAAGGAATACGGCTATGGCCTGGTTACACAGCCCGAATCTAATTATGATGTAGTGGTCATTGCTGTACCGCATCAAGAATATTTACATTTAAACGATACTTATTTTGCAGCAATAACGCAACCTCATGCATTGATTGTTGATGTGAAAGGCATTTACGCAAATCATATTTATTCCAGAAAATACTGGTCACTTTAAATCACATTCATGGAATTACCCATAGTACTTGTTACAGGAAAAAATGGTCAGTTAGGCAGCGAATTACAACAACTTGCCCTACAATATACCAACCAATACCATTTTGTTTTTACGGATAAGTCTGAATTAGATATTACCAACCCTGATGCTATTCGTGATTTTTTTGAGCAGCACAATCCCCAATTTTGTATTAATTGTGCAGCCTATACGGCAGTTGATAAAGCAGAAACCCAACAACAGCAAGCCTATGCAGTTAATGCCGAAGCCGTTAATCGTTTAGCAAAAGCCTGTTCAGCCAATAATTCTGTATTCATCAGTTTTTCAACCGATTATGTTTTTGATGGTACGGCAAACCAACCTTATGCACCTAACCATATTACCAACCCCATTAATTATTATGGGTATTCAAAATACATGGGTGAACAATTGGCACTTAGCAATTGTGAAAAAACCATTATTATCCGTACCTCATGGGTGTACAGCAGTTATGGCCATAATTTTGTAAAAACCATGTTGCGTTTAATGAATGAACGAAAGGAAATAAATGTAGTAAACGATCAATATGGTTGTCCAACTTATGCGGCAGATTTGGCAAAGGCTGTTGTAGATATTTTGCAATTACTGAAAACCAATTCAATACAACCTTTCCCAAATGGAATTTATCATTATGCTAATGCAGGTGTAATATCCTGGTTTCAATTTGCACAGGCTATTCAGCAATTAACGCAATTGCCTTGTAAGGTAAACCACATTACTTCATCTGCTTATCCAACCGCAGCAAAGCGTCCGGCATTTAGTGTATTAAATACAGAAAAAATAATGCAGGTATTTGGTTTGCAACCACAGCAATGGCAACAAAGCTTACAACATTGTTTAACTGTATTAAAAGTAATTCCCGGGTA
>JAKAKY010000033.1 GCA_021824365.1 Bacteroidota bacterium
TAGCATTACAGCCAATAGAAGATTTTAAGTCTGAAGAATTGAAGTATGCGATAAAAGATAATGTATCAGCCGAAGCCCAAATAAAAACAGATGCATATCATTCGTATAAAAAATTAGCATGGAATATTCGAAAAAAGGTAGTGTAATGGAAGAACTGCACAAACAAACTATGCAGTTCAAAAAACTGGGAGAGGGTAAAATCGCTTTGCGTTTATTCTACCTAATCCTATAATCTTTTTTGTTTCCGATGGGGAATATATTTTCCTTATAAAGTAATCGTAACTGTATTTGTTTTAAATTCTGTTTTGGTTCTCCAATATAGTGTTATTTGAGTTATTGTATTAAATATATTCATTATTAAATGTCAAAATTATTTATGTAAAATGCAGTCTTTTTAATACATCATTGGTAGTAATAGATAAAAAAATTTGTAATAATAATACTACAAAATAACTTATTTAAAATTATTTAATATTGTAAACCACTTATTTATGTATTTTAAATTTTAAAAATATAAAAATATTTTATTTTTAATAATATAATTTTTGTTTTTTGAAAAAATGATTTTCAATTTATATTTGTTAAATAAATTTTAATACCAGGAAAACGCATTCAGTTAAAAAGAATGAAATTATAAATCTACTTTTTCATTATTACATATAGTTAAAAATATTTCTTTCATTATTGCAGTATCGGGCAAGCCATCTTTAGACGGCTTTGCATGGCAATTATCGTTTCAAAGAAAAGGACCCTTAAAAAACGAGATATGAAAAAAGCTTTACTCTTACTTGCCATTTTAGTTTCTGTGCACAGTCAGTTAGCTGCACAAACCATTGCAGATGTAAAATCTAAAATGGGTATCTCACAACAGTCAGAATATGCAAAGGCTCATCAATTATTACAACAATCTGATATAATGACACAAGCTGTAAATGGCCATTTAGCTACCCTGTTTTTAGTACCCAACATTGCATTTGAGGGAATGCCCATTGCCGCCCAACAGCCCTTATTTGCTGAAAACAATCAGCAAGCCATTGCTAATCCGGTAGTGAATATTAATCAGGAGCCATTGTATCACATCAACATAAGTGCAGTGTCTGGTTGTGTAACAACCGATACATTTTTAATTAAGGGTATTTGCAGGTTGGGACATATTTGTACCGAATGTGTTTTCGCTCAAAGGTGATGGTGTGAATGATTTGTTGAAAGTTAATCTGGTAGGAATTAAAAACTTACGCTATTTCAGAATTTATAACCGATGGAGTAAGAAAGTATTTGAAACCTCTGATGCAGAACAGGGATGGGATGGTAAATTAAACGGCGTATTTCAGTCTATGGCCACTTATGTTTGGATTGCAGAGGGAGTTAACAATTATGGCAACATGGTTCATAAAGAAGGATGTATAACCTTATTGCGATAAAAAATATACAATTATTTCAAACAGTAATTAATAATTAATTATGAAAATAAAATATATTTATAGAGCTTTACTATCCTTGGTAGTTGTAATGGTAGTATCCGCTAACAGGGTTCAGGCACAGGACCCACATTTCTCGCAATACTTTACATCACCCATGACGATTAATCCATCTTTGATTGGAAAGGATGTGGAAGACTGGCGTTTAACAAGCACCTTGCGCAGGCAGTGGTGGGGTGGTACGGTAGCCCCTTACAATACCTATACTGCTTCCATTGAAAAGCGGATAGCCATGAATAGTACAGGCGATAATCAGTTAGGGATTGGTTTAATGGCATTTAGTGATGAATCGAATAATGGTTTATTAAAAGATACTTATTTGAGTTTAGGGGCTGCTTATAATATGACATTAGACGGCGCCGGTCGCCATCATTTAGGCGCTGGTTTAACTGCCAGCTATGCCGGTAGATTGGTGGATCCCAGTAAGTTTGAATTTCAGTCGCAATTTGGCAGTATGGGTTTTCAAAGAAGCGTTCCTTCTAATGATCCGGTTACCATACAAAGCAATCATTACTTAGAAGTAAATGCAGGTTTAAACTACAACTATTCAGATACAAAGTGGGGATTTAATTTAGGAGCAGCGGTTTTTCATGCATCCAAACCCAGAGATGGTGTGTACTTAAACTAAACCTATACTATCGATGCACGATATAGTGTACAAGGAGGTATGTATTTTAATTTAGCAAATCACAACCAATTGATGTTGAGTGAAATATCGGAAATGCAGGGTCAAAATAGTATTCATAGTATTGGTGCTGTCTATAAAATTAGTGTGAAGGATAAAAACTTAAGAAGTTTTAATGTAGGATTATGGGAGCGTTTTGGAGATGCTATTTATCCGTATATCGGGTTAGAATCAGAAAGATGGATTGCCGGATTAACTTACGATGTAGTAACATCAGGCGTAAAAACGGCTTCGAACAGTGTACAGAGTATGGAATTAAGTTTTGCCTGGCAGTTTTTTTCAGCAAAACATCTACCCAAACCTATAAAACGCATTATACAGTACTAAATACTATTGCAAATTTGATTAATAACTATTTGTAATTAGAGTTTTATTTTTAAATAAACTACTATTTCAGTAATTGTTGATGCTGACCATTCATTTTAAAGCTTTTTGTAAGTATTTTTTATTCAAAATACCGATTTAATTCAGTTATTCCTATCAATTTCTTACAGTATTTTACTTTGATTTTTACTACAAAAAATTTACAAAATAGCAGTTTTTTGTAGTAATTACGCTCAATTATGTCAATTTTTGTAGTTATTGCTGTTTTAGAATGGCTGCCAATGATTTTTATCATATGTACAAGCTTTTACATTCTGGTAACATATTGATAGGCGGATAAAGGTATTACTACTTTTTATTCGAATAATTTGATGTTTTTTTTGCTCTCTTTCTCTACAATGCTTTCTGGTATTGGATTTTAATTTTATAGTGGATTTAAAATTCACCCGTTTGAAAGCCATGAAAATCCTGAAAAACCATACTTTTTTTCTACAATTACCGCTCATACTTAAAGCTATTTTCAGCTTGTTGTGGGTGATAATTTTCTTGAATGTAAACGGCCAAACTTTTCAATACGAAAAAGGTTATGCTGATTTTCCTTTCACTTTTAATCAAATTACTGTTTCAGCATATGGTTCCGGTTCTTATGTGGATTATGATAATGCCTGGAGTGGTTGTGGTGTAGCTACCAAAGCAGGTAGTATTTGGTTGGGGGCTTTTGGGCCGGCATCTTTTACCAATGTTTTCTCGCAAGCGGTGAATGATATGGTATATAACATCAATGCTGCTGACACAGCTGAAACTTTTACTTTTTCTGTCAATAGAGGAAATGTTAAAATAATTATTTTATCCGGTTGTGCGGATAAATGGACCATCGTCGGTAATCAGTTAATTTGTAAAGGGGTGAATGCAGGAGTACGCATACAAGTGCATGCTTCAGAACCCTTTACCAATGTTACAATAGAACACAACGGATTAATGGATGGTTCATTGGTTACCATGGTGTTGGATGAAGCTTTGGAATATGCCGACAGCCATGTTACAATTCATGTTCGGCCCATCCCTTCACAAAAAATTTGTTTGGGAAATGCTATCGCTGATATTCCGGTTATTATAAGTGGTGATGCTACAGAATTAACCGAACTTTCCTGCATAGTAACTTCATCCAACCAAACTTTTCTGCCCGATTCTACCATAAAAATTACAGGTATGAATGGTAACAGACTGTTGCATTTTTCTACCATCCCTACATATGCCGGCGTTGTTCAGCTACAATTAACCATCAGCGATCGGGATGGGTTATTCATGCAAGTGCCCATTGTATTAGAAGTAATGGGTATGAAAGGAAAGGTAACCATTAATGCAAAAAATAATATTTGTAAAGGCGAGAAAGTTACATTGAAAGGCACACCATCTAATGGAGTTTGGAGCATCAACAATCCAATCATTTCAGACGCAGTTAGCACTAATTTACCTGCCAGTATTTCTACTGATGGTACGTTGATGGCCAATGATCCGGGTACACTTCAATTATTGTATGCAGTAAAAGACAGTAGTGGTTGTACCGGTACCGCCAGTACCACTATTCAGGTGCATGATATTCCAGTTAACAAAGTGATAGCTCCTAAGGGAACTTTACTATGTGAAGGTAGTCAGTTACAATTAATAACACAACAAGCTGCATTCTATCAATGGTTTAAAAATCAACAACCTTTACAAGAAAAATCACAAATATTACAGGTAAATACTGCCGGTAGTTATGCAGTACAATTAACAGATTCCAATGGCTGTTCAAATCCTGCTATTGTGCAAGTAAGCATTACCGGTATAGCAAAACCAAAAGCAGCTTTTAACTTTTCTACTTATTGTACCAATTTGCCGGTACAATTTCAAAACTTATCAGAGGTAAACAGGAGTGGCCCGGTAAAATTTGAGTGGACTGATAATACGGGTAATGCCAGTTATGCAGCCAGTCCTGTTTTTACTTATAACAAAGCAGGCGAAGTAAAAGTGCAACTGAAAATAACCTCTCTGGTTTGTCCTGCTTTAACAACCGAAGCAATTAAAACCATTCAAATTGAGCGGCCAGATGTGGGAAAGCAACTGCCAGATATTACGACTCAACAAACTGCCATTCATTTACAAACAGGCAGGGTAGGAGTAAACTACCAATGGGAACCTGCCATCAATTTTGTAAATTCAAATACAGCCAATCCTTTGTTGAATGTATCAGCAGGGCGTCAACAATATACCGTCAGGGTTACAGCTGCTTCAGGTTGTTCGGTTACAGATACTATCGTTGTGAATGCTGATGCCAATGCAGGAATATATGTAGCCAATGTATTTTCACCTAATAATGATGGACAGAATGATAAATTATTGGTGAATTTAATTGGGTATAATCGTTTGAATTTTTTTAGGGTATATGATCGGAAAGGAAGACTACTATTTCAAACTTCAGATGAAGGATCGGGATGGGATGGTACCACGAATGGCGCTTTACAACCATTAGATACCTATGTGTGGGTTGCTGAAGCCATGAATGATAAAGGCCAAAGAATTCATAAAGAAGGAAGTACTACTTTGTTGAGATAATAAAAAAGTTTTACGTTTACATCCTAATCTCCATTCCTATGTTCATATAAAATAAATTTTTCCCATACTCTCCCTGAATAAGACTCATCGGTATGGTATATGCCGGAGTAATGCTTGCATTAAATTTTCCCATTACAAAAACGATGGGCACTGAAAATTCATAGGAAAGCAAATTAAATTTTACACTATTATCGGTAATTGTTTGTTGTGAGATTGGAATAAAAAATATTGATTTTTTTTCCAGATATGTTTTTGAAAAATTTTGAGTTCCAAAATATGCATAGGCTGCAGGGTCTATTGCCAGGGCAATTGGGTTTTTATTCTTTATTTTTATAATAAACATATGATCAATTCCGGGAGATATTCCAACATCGGTTTTGTTACTAAATTTTAAATCTGCACCAAAGTTTAAATTAATTATCTTGTTAGTATAAGCAGCATTGAGGCCACTTTGATATTTTAATGCCGATTGCACTAAAGTGCTATTGTCTTTGTAAAATAATTTAGTAAAGTAAAGGTTGCCGGTAAAATGATCGGAAGTGGGAAATCTATAACCAATTTCTCCCAATGCACCGGTATAACTTAAACTGGTAGTAGAATTATCTATAAATATAAAGCTACCTTGTGCATATAAACCACATTTGTGTTGATAACCAATATAGGGTATCATTCCTCTGCTTTGCAAACTATCTGTTCTGCCAAAATATTGGAATCTGGAAACACCATTTATGCCTAAAGAAAACACATTATTCTTTGTGCTATCTGTTTGTGCATAAAGTGAATGCCATGTTATAATACCGGTGAAAAGTAACCAAATTGTTATAGTAATTTGTTTCATCATCCTACAATTTTTTTCGATTGTATGAATAGTAATACATACGCTTAAGTGTGTAAGTGTATGAAAGTTGCTAAAAACCTAACTTTTATTTGAAATTTGCAGTATGAAAAGAGGCTGCTTTTGCTATTAAATTAAGTATTAAGTAGCCTCTTTTTCAGTAGCCTCTTTTTTCAAAATTAATGATGAATAGAAGTTTCTGAATTAGCATTAACCGAAACCTTTGCTTTTGTTTCTTTCTTTTCCTGTGTTTTATCTCCTACTTTATGAATAGTTTGATTAGCTTCACTCGCTTTAGATTTTGCATATTTTCTTGCAGGCTTTGTGCTTGCATTTGCACTAACATTTGAAGAGTTGTTTACAGTTAAAGTATTTTGTACAGATCCATTTTCAGATTCATCTTTAAAAGTTGCATTATCATTTGCATTTGTTTGTGCATTTGCATTAGCATGTGCCGATGATTCTGCTATGCCTTTCAGATTAGCTTCTTCTTTGGAAGCATTGCTTTTAATAGTATTGGTAGTTCCTGCTACTTTTTTGTGTAATTCCCCATCTTCGGATACTTTTGTATTGCTGCTTACAGAAGCATTTGTGTTTGTTTCAGTAATTCTACTTTGATTTATGTTATTTAAATTCTGATTGGCATTAGCACTCCCTGAAATTTGTCCGTTTGATGAGGCTTTCAAACGTTTTATACCATGTCTGGCAGTATTTTTTGATTCATTTGTTGCAGCTTTAGTTTCTGCATTAACCGCATTAGTTGCAGTGATAGCAGCTCTTGAAGCTGCTGTTGTAGCTCTTCCGGCATTTACAGTGGCAGCAGTAGTACTTCTCACAGCCCCACCCACATTAATTTGAGCATTTGTTGTATCCCAAAAAAATAAAGTAGCCAGAAAAATGGCAGATTGGATGATAGTTTTCATAATTTAAATTTTACTGGTTATAAATAATATTGAACGTTTAAAAACAAGGAAATCAATTTTTATGCCAAAACCAATTTTGCCGGTACAATCCATCTGCCTATGTCTGCCTATGCCGGTACAGCATATTTACGAATTATTTGAAAATTTAGATTTGTATTCAAACAATTGAGGTAATACCGGAGCAGTAGTTAATTTGTTGAAGGCAAGCATAGCGCATTGGGTTATGTGAGTACAACTTTTTTACTTATATTCAATGATTGTTTAGCCTGAATTTTATCATTTTTTAAAAGGATTAAGAATAAGGAGTCAGCATGTTCCATCTTCTTTTTTCAACCCGTCATAGGGCTTTAATTGCCTGCATAATTATTTGCTTATTAGCAGGTTTGCTGAATTATTTTCTGCTACAACCCAATATTTTTCTGTTTCAGGTATTACATCTTTCCATCCATCCGGTCTTTGTTATTCATTCTAACTTTCTTCGGCATTTTTTGATGGGTTACTTTGCCGACGGATTATGGTGTACGGCCTTATGTCTTTTAACCTGGTTATTAAAAGAATTAAATTATTTGTCAACTGCCGGAATTATCTTTATATTAGTATTACCATTTTTAACGGAAATATTACAATACTTTGGCATTATTGGCGGTACGTTTGATTGGTTGGATATATTGACCTACCTCCTTATTATTTTGGCCTTCCTGCTTTTTTCACCCTTATTTAAAAAACCATAACATGAAACATTTTTCATCGTTCATTGCAGCAATGCCAGTCGTTGCTCTGTTTTTGTGCATGGCTATAGCCAGTACCCCTCCTAAAGCACCTTCTCCCGTGGTTTTTGATGGTATTTTTAGTTACAAAGCCGATAGAGATGAGGTAGTAAAAAATGCTGCTAAAGTTGGCTTTATTAAGAATAGTGTTAGTCCCAGTATTGTACTAAGGGTTCCACATGTTAACCAGCAGGTATTGGAACAAGATAAAAATACCAATGCCAATACTATTAGCTCTTCATCCAACTTCGATCCTAACAATACTTTGTATGATTTAAATGTGTATAATACTATTGAAAAAGAATTGCTGAAAGGCGGTTTTACAGTTCGTGACAGGGCTTTGTTTGATAAAGTATTGGGCGATAAAAGTGTTAGTGATTACTCTAAAATAAAAGAATTAACAGAAACCGACTTAATACTGGAGTTGAGTAACATTCAGTATGTACCATATGCTTTTAATGAATTCAGTTATCATACCAAAGGAAGGCATGGTGTAATTAAGACCAATACACATAATTGTGCACATACCATTTATTTATATGGTTTAAAAATTGAGTTTAAGTTAATTAGGGTAAAAGACAATGATTATATAGGCTCGTTTACTTACAACTATTCACCCTGTAATAATGCCCCTTGTAATTATCTGGTAAGTTGCATAGGCGATAATTGCAGTGAACCCTATATTAAGCAGGGTGATGTAAAAATTACTGCCCAACGTTTAATTACCCGTGATGTGATTACCCGGTTTGTGAAAGAATCTTCACAAAATTTAGTGAAGCAAATTTTAGAATAATGCATCAGTGAAAGAGGGAAGCGGTTCAAGCTTCCCCTCTTTTTTTACATTTAAATAAAGTTGCCATCTACAAATTCACCCCTGCCAATTCTAAGCTTCTTTTTTTCAATTTTACAATTTCTACATTTTCTATAATAGGCTCAGGCATTAATATTAAAGAGGTTTCATTTGCCTTCCACCAGTTTTGGTTGTACAAATGTTGGGCATGAATAACACCTACCAAATATTTTCTTTCTTCGCCGGCGTGCCATTCTTCAATCCATTCAAAATCATCTTTAGGTATAAAATGCCAATCGGTAAAACTGAGGTACACTTTCAGATAAAAATCGTGTGTAAGGGTATGTGGCTGATGATGGTATAATTTCTTATACTCATATTTGTATTGATATCGAAGGGCAGCAATATCGCTCAAAACGGCTGATGCTGTTGGAAAGCTGCCGGCACCTTTTCCGTAAAAAAACTGCTTGTCGGCAAAACCACTTTCAATCACTACGCCATTGTATTCATTCTTCACAAACGAAAGAGGTTCATCACTTTTAGTAAACTGCGGTAAAACAAACGCAGCAACGTTACCCTCTTTTAATTTTTTTGCCTGAGCCACTAATTTTATTTCATATTTTTTTTCCTGTGCTACCTGCGCATCTGCAGTATGTATGCTTTGTATGCCGGTAAACAAAATCTTGTTGGGATGTTCTACAATTCCGTAGGCATGATTTAATAAAAGTGCCCACTTATTTACCGCATCATAGCCCTCTACATCTAATACCGGATTGCTTTCTGCAAAACCCGATTGTTGTGCCAATAAAAGTGCTTCTGAAAAGCTCAATTGCTCTTCAAACATTTTGGTTAAAATAAAATTGGTTGATCCGTTTACAATAGCTTTAATGGCATGTAATAAATCATTGTCATAATACTCTTCTAAATTCCTTATAACAGGTATTGAGGCGCAGGCTGCACTTTCATATAATAAAGAACTGCCGGTTTCTAATTGTATTTGCAATAAATCGGGTAAATGTTCTGCCAGCATTTTTTTGTTTGCACTAACTACTGCTTTTCCATTGCGTAATGCTGTGGCTACAATTTCAAATGCCGCATCGGCATCGTCAGTTACCTCAACAATTACGTTGATAGCTTCATCCCACAACAAGTTGTTTTTATCCGTAGTAAATAGTTGTGTGGGGGCATTTCTTTTTTTCTCCGGATGTTTAATACACACTTTTGTTAATTCTGCTTTTAAAGAAGGGGTTTGTTGTAAAACTTTGTATAAACCTTCTCCTACTACCCCAAAACCAAATAAGCCAATGCGCAATGATTGATGTTGCATAATAATTCTAATTATAATGAATGGGAACGGAAGGGAGAACCAACGGTAACAAAAAAGCCCACCATTGATAAATCAGACAGGCTTTTGAATACATCTGTGATTAGAAGGATGTAAAAAAAATGACTGACTTATCTTTCCCATTGTGATGGGATGGAGTTGGCACCTTCATGAATTAAACATGGGTTGCCAAGGCTTCATTGGGCCAATTCCCTCTGCCTTTCTTGATAAGTAATACTAAAGAACTGGCGCAAAAGTACTATGAGCCGGTTTACATTTCCAAATATTTTTTCAGTTTCATTTTTCTATTCATCAAAAGGTCAACAATTCCTTCCAATGCTTGTTCCTATCTTTGATACAATTTTATGGCAAAACAAATCAGGCAAAATGCAGTAAATGGAGGTATTGGTAGGGCAGATACCATTGAAATAATGGGTGCAAGGGAACATAATTTAAAAAATATTGATGTTACTATTCCCAAAAATCAATTGGTGGTTATTACGGGTGTTAGCGGAAGTGGCAAATCATCATTAGCTTTTGATACAATTTATAATGAGGGCCAGCGCCGGTATATGGAGAGTTTTAGCGCCTATGCCCGCCAGTTTATTGGCGATATGGAGCGCCCTGAAGTAGACAAAATTACCGGCCTGTCTCCTGTTATTTCGATTGAGCAAAAAACCACCAATAAAAATCCGCGTTCAACGGTTGGTACTGTAACTGAGGTGTATGATTTTTTACGCTTGTTGTATGCCCGGGTAGCTGATGCTTACAGTTATGAAACCGGAAAAAAAATGGCTAAATTTTCTGAAAAAGAAATCATCGACCATATTTATGCCACCTTTTCTAACCAAAAAATTTCAATTCTTGCGCCATTGGTAAGGGGCCGCAAAGGGCACTATCGCGAATTATTTGAAGAAATCAGAAAAAAGGGATTTTTAAAAGTACGTATTGATGGTGAGGTAAAAGATTTAACGGCTAAATTGCAGGTTGACCGCTATAAAGTGCATGAAATAGAAGTGGTAATAGACCGGATGCCGGTTACAACAGATATGCACCTGCGCATTACAAAAAGTATAGAACAGGCATTAAAAATGGGTAAAGACCTCCTGTTTTTACTGATTAATGATACAAATAAAATAGTGCAATACAGTAGCAGGCTGATGTGTATGGATACCGGTATTAGTTATGCACAGCCTTCTCCCAATGCATTTTCTTTTAATTCGCCTTATGGAGCCTGCCCGGTTTGTAAAGGGTTGGGTTCTATTTATTCCGTTAGTTTGTCGCATATTATTCCCGATAAAAATCTTTCAGTAAAAGATGGCGGTATTGCACCACTTGGGCAGGAAAGAAATGCACAGTTGTTTCAACATATGGCTGCATTTGCCAAAAAAAATAAAATTAATACTGCTAAACCTATTGCCAGCCTCAGCACTACTGAATTGAATTTATTGCTATACGGCACCGAATTGCCGCTGGATACGGATGCTTTACTGAATGCTGCAGATGATGCATTATTAACAGAATATGTTTATGCCGGTACGTTTGAAGGCATTATTCCCATGTTAAAAAGGTGGTTTACCTCTTCCGGCAGTACTGAAACAACAAGAGAATGGGTAGAACAATTCATGGAATTGAAAACATGCCCTTCTTGTAATGGTGCCCGATTAAAAAAAGAAAGTTTATGGTTTAAAATAGCCGGCAAAAATATTGCTGAATTGGGTGATATGAGTTTAGATGTATTATCCCGATGGTTTCAGGAGTTACCCAGGCAACTCAATGAGAAACAAAATATCATTGCCAAGGATGTTTTAAAAGAAATTAATGACAGATTAGAATTTTTAACCAATGTTGGATTAACCTACCTGCATTTAAACCGCCCATCCCGTTCGTTAAGCGGTGGGGAAAGTCAACGTATACGGCTTGCCACACAAATTGGCTCACAGCTGCAGGGTATTACCTATATTTTAGATGAACCTTCTATTGGTTTGCATCAGCGCGATAATCATCGCCTCATTCATGCTTTGCAAAACTTAAGGGATATAGGCAATAGTGTGTTGGTAGTAGAACATGATAAAGATATTATGCTGGCCGCAGATTACTTAATAGATATTGGCCCACGTGCCGGGAAAATGGGCGGAAGTGTAGTGGCGGCAGGTACACCTCATGGGGTAATGCAATTGCAAACACCTACTGCAGGGTATTTAAACGGCAGTTTTCATATTCCTATACCTGCACAAAGGCGGAAAGGCAATGGGCAGTTCATTGAATTGAAAGGGGCATCGGGTAATAATTTAAAAAATGTTTCCGTTCGTTTTCCATTAGGCATTTTACTATTGGTAACCGGGGTTAGTGGTAGTGGCAAGTCTACGCTCATTAACGAAACCCTCTATCCGTTGCTGGCTGAACATGCCTACCAATCGCGCATTAAACCCATGCCATATAAAGCCATTAAAGGGTTAGAGTATATTGATAAAGTAATAGAAATTGATCAATCGCCAATTGGCCGAACACCGCGCAGCAATCCGGCTACTTATTGTGGTTTTTTTACAGATATACGCACTTTGTTTGCATCGGTACCCGAAGCAAAAATTCGGGGCTATAATGCCGGGCGTTTTTCATTCAACGTAAAAACAGGCCGGTGTGAGGTTTGTGAGGGCGGTGGTATGCGTGTAATTGAAATGAATTTTTTACCTGATGTATATGTACCCTGCGAAAAATGTAATGGTAAGCGCTACAATCGGGAAACGCTGGAAATAAGATACAAAGGCAAATCAATTAGTGATGTATTGGAAATGTCGGTAGATGAAGCCTGCGAATTTTTTCAACCCGTTCCATGGATATACCGTAAGATTAAAATATTGCAGGAAGTAGGGCTGGGTTATATTACTCTGGGACAAAGTGCAGTAACATTAAGTGGGGGAGAGGCACAACGCGTAAAATTAGCTACTGAGTTAGGGAAGAAAGACACTGGAAAAACTTTTTATATTTTAGATGAGCCTACCACCGGCCTCCATTTTCAGGATATTATTTTGTTGATGGATGTGTTACAGAAATTAGTGAATAGAGGTAATACCGTATTGGTGATTGAGCATAACTTAGATGTAATTAAACAGGCTGATTATATGATTGATTTAGGGCCGGAAGGTGGTGCAGGCGGCGGAAAGATTTTATTTGAGGGAACGCCGGAGGATTTGTGTGCGGTAAAAGAAAGCCATACCGCAAAGTTTCTGGCATTAGAATTAGCATAAGCTCTCCGGTAAAATCAAATAAATCAGGTAACATTGCCCTGCTTTAATGCTTACAACTGTTTGTATTGCAGGCATTTTCATCTATTGTTAGCGGTATTTTACCGAAAAATGCAAATTCTAATCTGCTTCTAATCTATTCTTCACATTTCTAACAAAAAATTTTATGGTTCGTATTTAGCTTTGCATTAGAAACAGCAGTAACCCATGCATCGCTTTTACAAAGCATATAATTTAATTGTTAAGTTACTTTTTTTTACCCTGTATATACTTTTTTTTGGGGTACAGTTACTATTTAATTTTGATGCGGTACCAGAGGATCAAATTATTGATACAGAGTTGCATGTGCATGAGAACTTTCAACCCCATCAATATTTTAATAAAGCAATATATACCCACAATACTTCGCAAAGGGGCGATAATATTCGTTTAAATAAAAGGTATCAACCCGAAACAGTAGCTGCTACTACTTTCTTTGTATTTTGTGTTATTCCACTCCTATTTATCAGCATTCCCTATTGTAAATATCAGGAATCTTTTGTATCTTACTTTCAACATACACCTACCCTTCGGGGGCCACCTGTGTATTTGTAATTCTATCATTTCTTTTATTTCATTTTAAAAACCAACAGGTTATATGTTTGTATTAAACAGAAAGTCAATAATTGGCTGTATGCTAATTGTTGTATGGTTAGGTAGTATTGTAACTGTTACCGGCCAAACAACACAGCCATTTTACTCATTGCCCCAATTAACGGACTCTGCATTGCAGTATTATCCTTCTATTATGAGTAAGCAGGCTTTGATAGCCAGTGCTAAGGCGGGTATTATGGATGCCCAACATGCAGCATTGCCATCACTTCAGGTGCACGATCAATTAACCATGGCTACTGCCAATGGTGTTACCGGAACATTTCTTCCTTTAGGAATTGCCATACCCACAGCCGGTGGTATTACTGCCGATAACAACTGGCAAGCTGCATCCGGTAATCTGGGTATGATATACAGCCAATATGAGTTGTATAATTTTGGATTGAACAAAGCAAGGGTAGAAGATGCCAAAGCAAATGAAAAATTTAGTGAATCAGATTATGCAAAAGAATCTTATTTGTTGAAGTTGAATGTTGCCAATTATTATTTGGCGCTTTTAAAGAACATACAACAATTAGGTGTTGAGCAGGATAATGTTAGAAGGTATGAAACCTTATTTAGTGTAATAAGAGCACAGGCTGCCAGTGGTTTAAAACCGGGTGTTGACTCTTCTTTGGCAAAAGCTGAATTAGCCAAAGCGCGAATTAATTTAAATAACCAGTCTGATGTTGTATTGCGTTTACGCGAACAATTGTCCATGCTCACCGGCATACCCTTGCAACAGTTAAATGTGGATACAGCAGTAGACCGATTTAATACCTTGATTCAGCAAAATAATTTCACCAATGAAGTAGATACCCTTGGTAACCCCCTAATTGATTATTATCAGCAAATTAAAAACAGGTATATGGCACAGGGTAAGTTAATTCAAAAAATTTATCAGCCTAAAATTTATCTGGCAGGTGGTTTTTGGGGGCGAGGTTCCAGTATTGATTATCAGGATCAATACAAAGCCATTGGCACCGGATTTGGATACCAGCGATTTAACTATGCACTTGGTTTAGCATTTACGTATAATTTATTTGATGGCATACATCGCAAAGACCAAATGGCCGTGAATAAATTTGCTACACAAAGCAGCGACTACGATTTGCAGCAACAAAAATTATATTTATCGAATGCCTACCAAAAATCGTTGGCTTCTATAGATATTATTCAGAAAAATTTACAGGAAATACCTGTACAGTTGCAATCGGCTCATGATGCCTATCATCAAAAAATTGCACAGTATAATGCCGGTTTAATTAATTTGATTGACTTAACCAACTCGGCCTTTGTATTATACCGCAGTCAAACAGACTATATTCAAACCATTACCAACTGGTTGCAGGCTAACTTAGATAAATCTGCTGCAGCCGGAACAATTGATTCATTCATTCAAACAATAAAATAATTTATATGGTACGAGCAGCCCTTAAAAGGCCCATTACGGTAATTGTATTGTTTGCAGGGTTATTGCTGTTTGCGGTAATGGCTTTGCGAACCATACCTATTGATATATTCCCTAAACTAAATTCTCCTACCATTTATGTAATTGAACAATATGGAGGTATGTCTGCCGCACAAATGGAAGGTTTTTTTGCCACCCGTATGGCCGACCAGTTTTTGTATATAGATGGTGTAAAGAATATTGAAAGCAAAAATATTCAGGGTTTAACTTTAATTAAACTTACCTTTTATGAGGATGCAAATATGGCGGAAGCCTCAGCGCAGGTTGCCTTGCAGGTAAATAGAACCATGGCATTTTTTCCGCCTAGTGCTTTACCACCAACTGTAATTCGGTTTGATGCCTCTTCATTGCCGGTAGGAGAGTTGGTATTTAGCAGTAAGACTCGTCCGTTAAAAGATATTTTCGATCTGGCGGTTACCCGTATTCGCCCTTTGTTTGCAACGGTACCGGGTTTGTCTGCACCTCCGCCTTTTGGTTCTAATGCACGTACCGTATTAATTAATATTGATCCAACCAAACTAAGCTCGTTTAACCTGTCTGCCGATCAGGTGGTAGAAGCTATTGCAAAAAACAATGCCATTTCACCATCCGGCAACATACGGATAGATAGTACTATGTATGTTACTTCGGTAAACTCATTGGAAACTAAAGTAAAAGATTTTGAGAATATACCTGTTGTAAGCAATAATGCCACTTCCATATATGTAAAAGATGTGGCAAAGGTGACAGATGGTGCAGATATTACGGTAGACTATGCCTTGATTAATGGTAAACGTTCGGTTTATATACCGGTGGTAAAAACAGCCAGTGCATCAACCTGGGGTGTAGTGCAAGACTTGCGTTCAAAATTACCTGAAATGCAAAGTTTGTTGCCCGGCGACGTACATATTCAATATGCATTTGACCAATCGGTGTTTGTAATTAACTCGGCCAAAAGCTTAATGACAGAAGGTATATTAGGTGCCATTCTTACCGGGTTAATGGTGTTACTGTTTTTACAGGATTGGCGTAGTAGTGTGGTGGTAATTATTACCATTCCGGTAGCAATTTTGAGTGCTGTTTTCTTCTTAAAAATGGCAGGGCAAACCATTAACATCATGACACTAAGTGGTTTGGCTTTGGCCATTGGAATATTGGTAGATCAGGCAACGGTTACCATTGAAAATATACACCAGCACTTAGAAATGGGTAAACCGAAAAAACAAGCTATTTTAGATGCTTGTCAGGAAATATCGTTCCCGCTTTTATTAATTTTATTGTGTATATTAGCTGTGTTTGCTCCTGCATTTGTAATGTCGGGTGTACCTAAAGCCATGTTTCTTCCGTTATCTTTGTCTATTGCTTTTGCAATGATAGTATCTTATGTAGGTGCCCAAACCTTGGTACCTGTTATTTCAAACTGGTTGTTGAAAGAAGATATGTTCAACAAATATCATCATAGCCAACCGCATGCACATGCAGGCTTGGCCTTAGATCAACAGGAACAGGCAGAAGTAATTGAACACACCAAACAAGATGAAGAACATAAAGAAGAAGATAACTTTTTTCAACGTATTAAAGTTGCTTTGGCCAGTAGATTAACAAAATGGATGCCCAAACGAAAATTGATTGTAATTATTTATTTGGTTTTGGCATTTGGAGCAGCCGGGTTTTGTTTTCTCATTATTGGTAAGGACCTGTTACCTAAAACCAATACCGGTGAATTGCAGTTGCGTTTAAGAGAACCTGATGGAACACGATTAGAAGTTACAGAGCGCGCTACTAAAGGTGTATTAAATATTATCGATTCAACAGTAGACAATAATGTTGAAATATCATCGGCTTATGTTGGATTGGTGCCCAGTAACTTTGGTACTAGTAACCTATATATTTTTAATAGCGGTACCCATGAAGCTGTTATTCAAATTAATCTGAATGAAAAGTATAAGGTGAATATGGAGAACCTGAAAGAAAAGTTACGGCATACCATTGCTAAAGCTTATCCCGATATGAAAATTTCTTTTGAGCCTATTGAGTTAACAGAGAAAATTATGGCACAAGGAGCTTCAACACCTATTGAGGTAAGGGTTGCAGGAAAGAATATGACAGATATTGAAAATTATGCCAATCGGGTAATGGCTAATATGAAGGCTATATCATTTTTGCGTGATGTACAAATTGCTGAGCCTTTAAAATATCCTACCATCAATATAAAAGTAGACCGCGAAAAACTGGCATTAATGGGTTTAACTATCGATAATGTATCGCGAAGCATTACTGCCAGTACTTCTTCTAGCCGTTATACCAATAAAAATTTCTGGTTAGATCCCAATAACTCATACACCTATCAAACTCAGGTGCAAATTCCGGAATATGCCATGAATTCTTTGCAGGAATTACAAGCTACACCATTAGTAAAAGGCGAGGCTAGGCCGGTATTATCAGATGTGGCTACAATTTCAATAGATAGTTTGCCGGGCGAATATGATAGAAGTGGCCCGAGAAGATTTGTTGTAATTAGTGCTAATATCTATAAGAAGGATTTAGGAACTGCTACTGCTGCAGTACAGTCAGCTATTAATAAATCAGGAACTCCTCCCACCGGATTAATTACCGAGGTAAAAGGGATGTCTTCTTTACTGGTTGAAACATTAGATTCATTGCAAAGTGGTTTATTGGCAGCTATAGTGGTGATATTGTTATTGTTGGCAGCTAATTATCAGTCATTTGGCGTAGCTATTTCAGTATTGGCAACCGTACCTGCCGTATTATTGGGTGCAATGTTAATGTTATTGGCAACAGGTGCAACATTGAATTTGCAATCTTATATGGGTATCATCATGTCAACCGGTGTGTCTGTAGCCAATGCTATTTTAATAGTGACGAATGCAGAGTCTTTACGGTTAGAATATAAAGATCCTTTTAAAGCAGCGACAGTTGCGGCCAGTATTCGATTAAGGCCCATTTTAATGACCAGTCTTGCCATGATTGCCGGTATGATACCTATGGCCAGTGGTTTGGGTGAAGCCGGCGATGAATCTGCACCTTTAGGCCGTGCGGTAATTGGGGGATTGGCTGCCTCAACCGTAGCCGCATTATTTATTGTACCCTTAGTATATGGATGGGTACAACAAAAGGCTTCATTTAAGGATGTATCATTATTGCCTGAAGATGAATTAAGTGATGATCCTGCTCCACAATCAGCATAGCTTAAATTAAAAAACATATACAAAACATAATATTCTATCAATCACTATAAAATTTATCAAAATGAAATATTATATTGTTCTTCTCGGTACTTTATTGATGCTTGCATCCTGTGCTTCTAAAAAAGAAGAAAAACAAAAAGACTCCCCTGCGGTTGATACATCCTCTCATTATTCCGTAGCCACAGTTAAGAAAGGTGGGGTAAGTGTAGCTTTAAAATTACCGGCCAAATTGGCTGCCTATCAGGAAGTAAGTATTTTCCCTAAAGTAAATGGATATGTGCAAAGTGTTTTGGTAGATATTGGTTCAAGAGTTTCAAAAGGCCAGCTTTTAATGGTGTTAGAAGATCCGGAATTAGAACAAGCCATGCTTCAGGCCAAAGAAAGATACGAACGTTCTAAAGCAGATTTGTCTATTGATAAAGAAAATTATGTTCGTTTATTAGAGGCTGCCAAAACACCAGGTGCCATTTCTCCATTAGATGTTTCGGCAGCAAGAACCAAGGTACAAGCCGATAGTTCTTTGAGTAATGCTGAAAAAGCCAATTGGAAGTATCAGGAAACTATGTTGGGGTATCTAAAAGTATATGCACCTTTTTCAGGTGTTATTACAGAAAGAAATGTACACCCCGGCGCATTGGTGAGTGCAGCTATTAAAGACCAACGTATGTTGGAGTTAAAGGATATTGCCCATTTGCGTTTGCAAATAGATGTTCCGGAAGATATTGCTGCACATTTTAAAGATAAAGATACCATTGCCTTTTATACCAGTGCCTTTCCCGGCAAGCGGAATATTGGTTTTGTAAGCAGAAATTCCTATAATGTAAACCCGCAATTTAGAACCCAACGGATGGAGGTTGACGTTTATAATAACAATTATATGTTATCTCCTGGTATGTTTGTTGAAGTACAATTGTTTACAAAAGGAAATCCAAATGCCATGGCTCTTCCAAAATCGGCGGTAATTACTTCTACTGAAAGAAAATATGTAATTGTGGTTCGTGATGGTAAAGCAGTGAAAGTAGATGTACACACCGGCAATGATGATGGTACACAGGTTGAAGTGTATGGTGCATTACAACCCGGAGAAACGGTTATTTCTAATCCAACTGATGATATTAAGGACGGTAGTATTATTCATATATAAT
>JAKAKY010000227.1 GCA_021824365.1 Bacteroidota bacterium
GATAATACCGATAAAGCTATTGCCATTGCAGCCCAAAAAACAAATTGTATTATTAATGAATATACTGCCGCACCGGTTTATTTTAGTGATGATCAGAATGGTGCCCATGAATGGTTAATTGAATTTGAACAACCACCGCAAAACATGGAATACTTTGCATTTGAATTAGATTGTGCCCTTAAATTATTAAACAGCGATTACGAGGCTAAACGCCAAAAAGATATTGCTTTAGGTATGCCTGTTGTGCATGCTGTTCAAAAAAATATTTTTAATGGCTGGTTACGTCAAAAAGGCAAATTAGGAGGCCAGCATAAAGTGCCCCGCCTATCCAATAACAGAATATATGTAGATGAATTATTGCAATTTATGCAACAGGCATTTCCACAATAACCTTATTTTTACCACTTAAATTACATTTTATTCAATTGAATGTATACAACATTCGCAAAAGGAATTTTCAAAAATAAAACAGCACATCCTGTATGAAATTATTAGAAGGAAAAACAACCGTAGTTACCGGCGCAGCCAGAGGTATAGGTGCAGCCATTGCTTTAAAGTTAGCAGAACAAGGCAGCCAAATTGCTTTTACTTATGTAAGTGAAAGCAGCATAGAAAAAGCAGCCGAATTAGTAAAGCAAATGGAAGCAATGGGTGTAAAAGCAAAAGCCTATAAAACCAATGCAGCCATTTATAGCGATACTGAGTTGTTTATTAATGAGGTATTGAAAGAATTTGGGAACATTGATGTTTGTGTGAATAATGCCGGTATATCAAAAGATAATTTATTATTGCGCATGAGTCCTGATCAGTGGAATGATGTAATCAATACCAACCTGAATAGTGTATACAATGTTACCAAACAGGTAATTAAGCCAATGATGAAAGCCAAAAGTGGTAGTATCATCAACATGAGTTCTATTATTGGTATCCGTGGTAATGCTGGTCAAAGTAGTTATGCTGCCGGTAAAGCGGGTATTATTGGCTTTACCAAATCAATTGCTGCCGAATTGGGTAGCCGCAATATTCGTTGCAATGCCATTGCACCGGGCTTTGTGGAAACGGATATGACGGCTTATTTAAAAGAAGGCGAAGCAGGTAACACCTTCCTCAGTAAAATTCCTTTAGGCCGCTTTGGTAAATCGGAAGAAATAGCTAATACTACCTTGTTCCTGGCAAGTGATTTAAGTAGTTATATTACCGGGCAGGTGTTGAGTGTTTGTGGTGGTTTAAATATATAACCTCTGCGGGTGCATCACTGTCAAAGCCAATTTTAGGATTTTTTCAACACATTCTTTTTTTAATTTCTCTTTAATAGTATTATTTTCGCAGCGATGCTAAAACCACTCATTGCTGTATTTTTATTAATGACTATTACCCTGCAAATCATTCCGATAAAGCAGGTAGGTGTACTTTTATTCAATAATGTAATTACGGAAGAACCGGCGCATGGGCATGGCGTTGAAAAAGATACCATAAAAAAATTCAACTCTTTATACAATCTGCTGCACAATTCTAATCAGCATTTCCAAATTCTGTCTTTTAATGCATTGAATGGTTACATTCAGCGTTCTGAAAAACTGCCCGTTCAGTTCAAGCCCGATATATTAGTACCCCCTCCCAATTTTTCTTAATCCTTATTTCTGCTTTAATAGCGGGTTTTTGCCTTGCAAAGTATATTAAATATATTTATAATTAATATATATTTCCATCCATACAGGTAAAAAATTGCAAATGAATGCCGGCTTTCTTTTAGTTATTACATTAGTATAAAATAATTTATTTATTATGAAAAACTATTTTCAAACATTCGGAAAAGATTTTCCAGCTTCCATAGTGGTGGTATTGGTTGCATTACCTTTATGTTTGGGTATTGCATTAGGTTCAGGCGCTCCTTTGTTTTCTGGTATCATTGCCGGAATTGTGGGTGGAATTGTTATTGGTTTATTAAGTGGCTCGCATTTAAGTGTAAGCGGTCCTGCAGCAGGCTTAACAGTAATTGTGGCTACTGCTATTGCCAAATTGCAGGTATATGAAGCTTTTTTGTTGGCTGTAGTCATTGCCGGCATTCTTCAAATGGTTTTAGGGTTTCTCAAAGCAGGTATTTTAGGTGATTATGTACCCAATGCAGTCATCAAAGGCATGTTAGCAGCTATTGGTTTGTTGCTCATTCTGAAGCAAATACCACATTTAGTAGGTTATAATGCCAATTTTATTGGCGATGAATCTTTTAAAGAAGCCAACACTGAAAACACATTTACGGCTTTTACAAACTTTGCAGCTAAAATTAATGAAGGAGCCTTACTCATAGGTATAGTTGCACTATTCATTCTCATTGTTTGGGATGGATGGATTGTAAAAAAAATAAAAAAAGTAAAATTAATTCCCGGTGCATTATTGGCTGTAATTGCAGGTACTATGATGAATCAATATTTTAAATTTGCTATACCTTTTATTGCCCTGCAACCCAATCATTTGGTATCATTACCGGTAGTCAATGAAAACAACAGTTTTCTTTCTTTTTTTACTTTCCCAAACTGGTCGTTTATTACCAATAAGGAAGTATGGATTGCCGCTGTAACCATTGCAATTGTAGCTTCTTTAGAAACTTTATTAAGTATTGAAGCTATTGATAATTTAGATCCATTAAAACGTGCTACACCTACTAATCGTGAATTAAGGGCTCAGGGTGTAGGTAATTTTATATCGGGTTTAATTGGCGGTATTCCGGTTACATCTGTAATTGTAAGAAGCTCTGCCAATGTGTATGCAGGTGCTAAAACAAAGGCTTCTGCTGTTATGCATGGTGTAATATTATTGCTCTTTGTACTGTTTATACCTGAAATAATTAATCATATACCCCTCAGTGCTTTAGCTGCAATTTTAATTTTCACCGGATATAAATTGGCAAAGGTTTCCTTGTTCAAAGAATTTTATAGTAAAGGCTGGGATCAGCTGATTCCCTTTGTAATAACCATTGTGGCTATTCTTTTAACCGATTTGCTAATTGGTATTTTTATTGGCTGCGCTGTGGCACTATTCTTCTTAATTAGAAGCAATTTCCGCTCAGCTGTTTTAGTGGTAAATGATACCAACAACTATTTAATCAGATTACGTAAAGATGTTTCTTTTTTAAATAAGCCCGTCATTAAAGAAAAATTAGAAGAAATTCCGGAAAACTCTTTTGTGTTAATTGATGTAACCCGTGCCGATTTTATTGATAAAGATGTAATTGAAGAAATCAATCATTACATGCAGCATGCACATCTGAAAAATGTAAAGGTAGAAATTAAAAAAAGCAGGCATAAAAGCATGCACCGCTTATTTTCACAACAAAACGAATTTCAATATGAACTCAATTGATAAATTGTTTTTAGAAAATAAAGCCTGGGCCAACGAACGCAGGAAGGATGATCCATCCTATTTTAAACGCCTCAGTGAAATTCAAACACCTGAATTTTTATGGATTGGTTGCAGCGATAGCGGGGTACCCGTCAATGAAATAACAGGTACCGACCCCGGAGAAATATTTGTACACAGAAATATTGCCAATATGGTAGTACATACCGATTTAAATTTGCTGAGTGTTTTAGAATATGCCGTGCATCACTTAAAAGTTCAACACATCATTGTTTGTGGCCATTATGGTTGCGGTGGCGTTAAGGCTGCAGTTACGCAACATAATTTTGATATTCTTAATAAATGGCTGCGAAATATTAAAGATGTAAAAAGATTGCATCAGTCTGAAATAGGGCAACTTCCTACAGAAATCCAACAACTAAACAGATTAATTGAATTGAATGTAGAAGAACAGGTGATTAATCTGGCCAAAACATCTATCGTTCAAAAAGCATGGAAGTACCATCATCGCCCAACACTGCATGGATGGGTATACAATTTGGAAGATGGATTATTAAAAAAAATCAATGAAATTCAACCCAACCAATTTTTTGATGAATTATACTGTAATGATAATTTGTAAATCCATTTAGAAGCTGTTTGAGTTAAATAAAAAGAAAGGGTTAAAAGGCGAGTAGCAGACTAAAGAATGGAAGTCAGTCGTTGGGTAATTAATGACTAAAAAAAGTACTTTTTCTACTGACTTCCAGTGGCAAATTATAGAAAGTTTGCTGAATGTGAGGCGTAAATCCAAATGGGATTTAAGAGATATCTGGGAGGGGATATGCTATGTAACAAGAACGGGTTGTCA
>JAKAKY010000034.1 GCA_021824365.1 Bacteroidota bacterium
CAATATTAGTTGCAATCATTCTCCTGGATGATAGTTTTTTTCTGTGTGTTGCATAACATCTTCTTTGTAAAATAAAACATATTTAAAAATACCATCGGTATACATGGCAGCCTGATCAGCAAAATGCGAAGAAATTAGGTGGCCGCTTTCTCCGCCGGTAAGTAATGATTTAGCTTTTATTTTTTTGCCAAATTCTACTGCGCAAATAAAGCTATTGCCATTATAACCGTACCTTTTCTTCGTTCCATTAAAGGTTCTACTAACAAACGATGGGATACACCCCCAGGTAGAGGCAGCAAAACCAACCGGCAAACTGGGTTTACTATCATCAAATGTCTCATTCATATTTCCTGTTAAGCGCTGATAACGATTAATATCGCCCCAGGCTACCTGCCAGGTACCAAAATTTTTATTTAATTGTTGAATTACCTGTTCCAACGGTTGCAATAAAGTAGCGGAATTGGCATGCTGTACAAATCGTTCTGTTTTTTGTATCTGGTCTGCTTCATCATCATCACCATTGCTGCGCATAATAGCCGGCAATAGTTTTTGCCCCCACTCAATTGCCAGTGTGGTAGCTACTGAAGTAGCTGTGGCATCGCGGTTCCAACTTCGCAATATTTCTACAGGTAGTTGTAATTGTGTGTATCTGTCTTTTTCAGCATCATAAGCTTTTAATAAAGCAGGAATTAAAATATCGAAAGCACTTAAATGGGTATTATAAGCAGTATGTATTACTTGATCAATGGTTAATTTCGTAGCATTTTCCCACAACCTAACAGCTAATACCCCTCTAAAATTTTGCCCATCGGGTGCCATATAATGCGGATAGTTTTGTTTCAATGGACTACTTGCGCCAGATACAGTAAAAGGCGTTGAATTACAATTTTCTATCCAGCCTGAAGCAGGGTTGTATACATGTATCATTTCATCTAATGTATGCAAACCCTTCCATTCTGTAGCGCTTGTGGTACCATCTACCGGTAATGCCCAGTTATATGCTGTATCGCGACGTGGAATAAAGTTACCATGCCAATAAGCAATGTTTCCTTTATCATCTGCAAAAACAGTATTGTTAGAAGTATTGGCATATAACTCCATTATTTTTTTATACGATTCTAACCCATCTGCTTTTGTTCGCTGCCAGGATTGAATGAGGCTATTCATGGAGCGATTCATGGCTTTAACGGATAGCCATTTACCATTACGTTGTGCCATTACCGGGCCATGATGTGTATAATAAGTAGTAAATGCTTTTGAAGCAATTCCATTTGCTGTTTTATACAACAAAGTAATCATCTTTTCGCCAACAGGTTGCCATTTTTTATCATATTCATAAACATATTTTCCTTTTTTCTGAATGATATTTTCTGCATACAAATCGGCCACATCAGCATAGCTGGAAGTATGCATCCAACCACAATGCTCATTGAAACCCTGGTATACAAAAAACTGCCCCCAGGTAACTGCACCATAAGCATTTAACCCCTCATTGCTAACTACCTGCACTTCAGGCCTAAAATAAAAAGTAACATGCGGATTCATGTACAAAATAGCATTTCCTGATGCAGTTCTGGATGGCGCAAAGGCAAAGCCGTTAGATCCCGATGTTAATTGATTGTTTTCTGTATAAATTTTTGCAATCGGCAAATTGGTTTTGCCATAAAAATTTTTAATTTCAGTTGTAGTGATGCCACCAATATCAATAGCACCAATACTTCCATCTGTCCATAACAGTGGATACCAGGGTTTAAATTGAAACAATAATTTGGGTTTCACTTCCGGATGTTTGTATAAGTAAAAATTGATACCATCGGCATACGCATTGAGCAAAGTTTTTAACCATTGCGGCGCAACTGAATAATCTTTTTGCGCATCGGTAGAATCTAATTGGAGCCTAATCAGTAAATCATCATACAATGCTGTTTCACCTTTTACTTCTGCCATTCTACCCAACTTTTCAATATAATTCATTTCAACCCGTTCAAAATTATCCTCACATTGTGCATACAACAAACCAAAAACAGCATCAGCATCGGTTTTTCCGTACACATGTGGTATACCCCAATTATCTCTAATAATGGTTACATTATTGGCACTGTTTTGCCACCTGAGTACATCATTGCTATTGTTAGCAGGTTGTGCTAAAACTTGTAAAGGCAATAACAAAACAATCCATATATACTTCATGATATTTGTGTTTTTAATGGTCATTCTCATTTTGATGTAATACCCGTAACAAATTGCCTCCTAAAATTTTATCGATATCTTTTTTATGATAACCTCTTTGCAATAAGCCTTTTGTAATCCATGAATAATCTGTAACATCATTTAATTGTTGTGGGGCAGAATTAATGCCATCGAAATCAGAACCTATGCCCACGTGGTCAACCCCAATTAAATGTACCACATAATCCAGATGATCCAACAGCAATGATAACGGAGGGCGCCAGCTATCTACTTCTGCTGCATATTTTTCAAACAAAATGGTCAACGCATAATCGGCTTGTGTTCCTGCCTGTATCATTGAATCTAATTCAGCGCGGTGCTGTATACTAAATTGTTGTTGCTTTTTCATGAAAGTGCTGTCTAAAAATCCGGAATAAAAATTTAATTGTATAACACCGCCATTTTTACCGATAGCTTTTATTTGATCATCTTTTAAATTTCTAAAAACAGGACAGATAGCATATACATCACTGTGCGAGGCAATCACCGGTTTGGTAGTGGTATGTATCACATCCCAAAATGTTTGTTCGCCCACATGCGATACATCAATCATCATTCCCAATGCATTCATGTGCTGCACTAATTTTTTTCCAAAATCGGAGAGCCCTTTTTGTTGTAAGGTATTTGCATGCAGGGTTTCATCCATTGCCGAGCTTGCCCATGGGTTTGAATTATTCCAGGTAAGTGTTAAATAGCGGGCACCCCGTTTATACAAGCTATCTAATTTGCTCATATCATTTTCAATCATATGCCCTCCTTCCACTCCAAATAAAGCAGCTGTTTTATGTGCTTTTACCGTTTGTATTAACTGAGCATAATTTTTTACAATCACTATTTTATCCGGATTTCTTGCCGCCACGGCATACAATGTATCCATTTCCCGATTCGCAAAGTCAAATGGATCCCGTTGGTCACCATCACACCATACCGAAAAAAATTGCACATCTACCCCACCCTGTTTAAACCTTTTTAAATCAGACATGGCAATTCCCTTCAAATCCTGATCTAATGATACTTTCTTTTCAATACAGGCACTTAAAATATCATTATGGGTATCTGCTAAAATAGCCTGCTGTGTAATGCGCTGGTAGCGTTGTGCAGTTGTACTCAGCATAAAAAGCAATGCAATAAGTGTGGCGTAAATTTTCATATACAAAAATTGATATATAATAAAGACAATCGTTTTTGGTGTTTAACGGGCAATTATAAAAGCGATGCGCTGTTTTTTAGTGTTACCCCATTTCGTATACCGGTATGTTTGCCATTACTTAATGTAAGAGCACCATTTACAATTACATATTGAAATCCTTCTGAATACTGATGTGGCTTATCGTATGTAGCTTTATCAATAACAGTATTGGGGTTAAATACTACTATATCGGCCGCATAACCCGGCAATAGCAATCCACGGTTTTGTAAATGAAATTTTTGAGCCGGCAGGCTGGTCATGCGCCGAATGGCTTGCTCTAAAGAAAACAATTGTTCATCGCGAACATATTTTCCTAAAATTTTTGCATTACTGCCATAACCACGGGGATGCGGTACCCCTTCACCAAAAACCCTGATACCGGCATCGCAGCCAAACATGCAAAAAGGATATTGCATAATATATTGTACATCTGCTTCAGCCATGCCATGAAATACCATTCCGGCGCCGCCATGCTGCATCATTTCTAAAACGGTTTCCGCTTCGGCTTTGGCAGTATGTTTTTGACCTTTTAACAGATTAACTGTTTCTATACTTTTTCCGTTGTATGAAGTATCAAAAGCATAATTGGCTACCACGGGATAGCTGAAATGCTTTAGTTTCCGCTTATGTAAGCGTTTCAACATATAGGCAATTAATTGTGTGCGAATTACAGGATTATTCAGGCGGGTATTGATAGAATCTTTCCCATCGGCCAAAACCCAACCGGGCAATAAGGTGCCTAAATTGGTACTACTGGCGGTATAGGGATATTGATCGATGGTAACATCAATACCTTTATTTCTGGCATTCTTTATTAATCCCAAAGTTTCTTTGCTGCGTCCCCAATTTTGCTGACCGCTTAATTTAAAATGCGAAATTTCAACAGGCAGCCCGGCCGCTGTTCCAATATGCAATGCCTCCTGAATAGCGGGTACCACACTATCGCCCTCATCTCGCATATGGGTAGCATATACGCTGCGATAGGCGGCTGCCACTTTGGCTAATGCTACTACTTCATTGGTTGCGGCATAAGTACCGGGAATATAAATTAAACCGGTGGATAAACCCACAGCACCATCTTCCATGGCTTTTTGTGTAATGGCAACCATTTTTTGCATTTCTGCTTCGGTGGGGTCCCTTCGTGCTGTGCCCATTACCGCTTTCCGTATATCGTTATGGCCAATTAATGAGGCTACGTTAATAGACAGATGCAAACTATCTAACCATCTGAAATATTGTCCTATATCTACTTTAGAAAGGCCACAATTACCGGTTATTACGGTAGTTACACCATCAAAAATAAAATTATCTGAAGTAGGATTACGGGCTTCCTCGCCTTCAATATGGGTATGCACATCTATAAACCCCGGCGCTACTACCATACCAGTGGCATCAATCGTATTTGTACTTTTCCAATGTGATAAATGGCCTATAGCCACAATTTTGTTGTTTACAACAGCCACATCGCCATAAAACCAGGCATTCCCGGTTCCATCGATAATTTTGCCATTTTTTATCAGGATTTCAGCCGTTTGAGCAGATAGGTCTAATGGGAAAATCACTATCAGAAGCCAAATTAACTTTCTCATGTGTTCGGTTTTGGGATAGTTGAAATTAAGGAAACTTAATCTTACTGCAAAGCTTCGCTGCAAAACAGTACTTTTGCCAACTTAAAATTTTTTGTGGATATGCTGGATAAATTAGAAGCCATTAAAGCACGATTTGATCAGGTTGGTGTTGCACTAACCAACCCGGAGATTATTAATAACCAGGCCGAGTTTGGAAAACTGAGCAAGGAATACCGTGCTTTAGAAAAAGTGGTACAACCCTTTGAAGAATATAAAAAGGTATTGAACGACTATCAGTTTGTAAAAGAAAACCTGAATAGCAACGATGAGGATATGAAAGAACTGGCAAAAATGGAATTGCCGGAATTAGAAACTAAGAAAGATTCATTAGAGAAAATATTAACTCAATTACTGATTCCGAAAGATCCACAGGATGATAAAAATGCCATTTTAGAAATAAGGGCCGGTACAGGTGGCGATGAAGCCAGCCTTTTTGCCGGTGATTTATTGGGGATGTACTTGCGCTATTGTGCTAAAAAGGGCTGGAAAACAGCTATTGTAAGCGAAAGTGAGGGTACCGCAGGCGGTTATAAAGAAGTAGTGGCAGAGGTAACCGGAGAGGATGTGTATGGTACTTTAAAATTTGAAAGCGGGGTACACCGGGTACAACGGGTACCGGCCACTGAAACACAGGGGCGGGTGCATACCTCGGCTGCCACCGTTGCCGTAATACCCGAAGCAGAAGAATTAGATTTTGAACTGAAGGAAAGTGATGTTAAAATGGAAACTGCCCGAAGCGGTGGTGCAGGCGGACAAAATGTAAACAAGGTAGAAACCAAAGTATTCTTAACCCATATACCTACCGGAACAGTAGTAGTATGCCAAACAGAACGTACGCAATTAGGCAATCGCGAAAAAGCCATGCAAATGCTACGTACCAAACTTTATGAGGAGCAGGTACGTAAACAGGAAGAAGAAATTGCACGGCAAAGAAAAACGCTGGTAAGTACAGGCGATAGAAGTGCCAAAATTAGAACCTATAACTGGCCACAGGGAAGGGTTACAGACCATAGAATTGGCTTAACCTCATATAATTTAGATGCAGTAATGAATGGAGAAATAGATGAGTTTATTGAAGCATTGCAATTGGCAGAAAACGCTGCAAAAATGGCCAATCAATAAACTAAGCTGTTTTTTGAGCAACTTTATTTTTCATTTGTTTTTTGTAGTAGCCGCAAATTTCAGTTAACCCACATAAGCTGCATTTAGGATTGCGTGCCAAACAGGTATACCGCCCATGCAAAATAAGCCAATGGTGTGCTTTGTGCACTAATGCTTCGGGAATATATTGTATCAATTGTTTTTCGGCAGCCAATGGTGTAGTGGCTTTGGTGGTTAAACCCAAACGGGCACTTACTCTGAAAACATGCGTATCAACTGCCATATTGGGTTGTTGATCTACTACACTGGTAATTACATTGGCTGTTTTTCGGCCAACACCGGGTAGTTGTACCAAATCATCTACCCGCATGGGTATTTCACCCCCAAACTTATCCATTAGCATGTTAGCCATACCAATTAAATGTTTGGTTTTATTGTTGGGATAGGAAATGCTTTTGATAAGCGGGAATAACTCGTCGAAAGTAGCTTTCGCCAATGCCACTGCGTTAGGATATTTTTTAAAAATGGCAGGTGTGGTTTGATTAACCCGAACATCGGTACATTGTGCAGATAAGATAACTGCTACCAGCAGTTGAAAAGAATCCTGGTATATTAATTCTGTTTGTGCATTGGGAATATTTTTTTCAAAATAATCCAATACTATTTTATACCGTTCTTTTTTGGTCATATATCATCCACTTCAAAATGCAACAAGAATGATTTAATACTGATGAAAACTGTTTCCAATAAACTGAAGCGCATCAGTAATGCCGGTACGCCAATAAGTCCAGTTATGTGCCCCATCGCGTACACGGTATTCGTGTGGAATTTTTTTATCGTTTAATGCAATATGCAGCAGGCAATTGCCTCTTGTTAAAAAATCATCATCACCACAATCAATCCAATAACGTACTTTTTTTAAACTATCAGCAGGCGTATTTTCTACTATTTTTAAAACAGAATTTTGGTACCAGGCACTATTTAACCGCTGTTTCCCGGTAAGATTATTGCCATACAACCTGGCAAAAGTAACATCCCAACTGTTTTGAGGTGTATTCACCATTTCATCATCAGTAAAAACAGCGGCACTAAGTGGTGCTGCAGCAGCAAATAAATCAGGATATTTCATGGCATAAATTAAAGTGCCATAGCCCCCCATTGAAAGGCCGGCAATACCCCTAAATCTTTTCTGTGCTTTAATACGATATTTTTTTTCAACAGTTGGCATTAATTCTTTAATAAAAAAGTCTTCATAATTTTCCTTCCCGTCAAATGAATTGATATACCAGCTTGAGTCAGCATTGGGCATAATGATAATCATGGGAGGAATGGTACCATCAGCAATGGCTTTATCGGCATAGCGGTTTACTTCGCCGAATTGAATCCAACCGGTTTGATTGTCGGTATATCCATGTAATAAATATACTACGGGATAATTGCGGTCTGAAGTTATATAATCAAAGGGAAGATAAACAGAATAAGCCACATCTTTATGTAGTATATTACTTTTAATTACTTCGTGTTCACTGACTGTACCATGCGATTGTGCTACAGCCAGGTAGCCGGTAGTGCAAAGCACCAATGCCAATAAAAAAGATTTCATAACTTCTGTTTTTGAAAAATAACCTAATAAAAATACATTATTTTTTGGCTAATTTTTTAGCATAAGCTAAAATACTGTTCACAGACTCCTCGCGGGGATGTTTAGCCTGTTTTTTTAATCGTTCTAATTGTTTAATGCTGCGTTGCAACACTTTTAGTCTTTCTTGTAAATGAATATCATCTTCTAATACGGCTTCAATTTCCTGAGTAAGTTGTGTATCTGTTTCCTGATAAAGGTATAAAAGGAGCGTTTCTTCTGTAAATAGTTTCATTGCTACCGGGTATTTTTTGCAGTGTTATGGTTGAATTTTTGTTTCATGATTCAATCAATCAAAACGGTGTTTGATAAACGGGTATTTGTTTGAATTATTGCAGAGGTTCATTAATTGTGGAAAACATCGCCTTGCACAATAAAAACATCTTCATTGGGTTTTTTCATCAGGTATTTTTCACGGGCAAATTTTTCAATTGCGGCGGGATTGTGCTGTAAATTATCTAAATCTGACTGCACTTGTTTTATTTGTGCTTCATAGTATTGTTTTTTTAGTTGCAGCGCTTGTAATTGGTGTTTTTGCTGCCACACATAAAAAACATCCCGCTGGTCAATAAAAAGCATCCAAACTACAAAAAATGCAATAGCCAATACATATTTATTGTAAAAAATAGAAAAAAATTTTTTCATTTGTAATGGCACATTTAAAATTAAAGTTCAAAAAAAGAAAACATGAATTTATTGTTGTTTCAAAGGGAAAAATGACACTTCGTTAATGGGTATACATAAAGGATATTACTTCTAACATCTGTTATCATTTGCTGATTGTAATTGCTACACCTTGTAAACGAAATTTATGCTGTTTTATTGAATACCTGCAAAAAAAAGAGAGAAACATACTGCTATGCTTCTCTCCTGAAAAAAATATTGGGTATACTTATTTAGCGAATTTGATTTCCCCTGTTGGAAAAATGGCTGTTGAACCCAATTCCTCCTCAATTCTTAACAATTGATTGTATTTGGCAATTCTATCAGTACGTGATGCAGAACCGGTTTTAATTTGTCCGCAACCCAATGCAACGGCTAAATCGGCAATGGTAACATCTTCGGTTTCGCCACTTCTATGGCTCATAATGGTATTATAACCATTGTGTTGTGCCATTGTAACAGCATTGATGGTTTCAGTAATAGACCCTATTTGATTCACTTTAACCAGCAATCCATTAGCAATATGCTCATCAATACCTCTTTGTAAACGATTTACATTGGTTACAAACAAATCATCGCCTACCAATTGGATTTTGCTGCCTAAGGTTTGTGTTAACAATTTCCAGCCCTCCCAGTCATCTTCTGCCATTCCGTCTTCAATAGAAACAATGGGATAATTTTTTGCCCAGTTAGCCCAATAATCTACCATTTTTTCTATAGAAAGTTCTTTGCCATCTGATTTGTGGAAATGGTATACTTTTTTATCGGCATTAAACATTTCACTAACAGCAGGATCCATGGCAATGGCAATTTGCGTTCCGGCTTTGAAACCCGCAGCTGAAATGGCAGCCATTACTATATCAATTGCTTCTTCATTATTTTGAATATTGGGAGCAAATCCTCCTTCATCGCCCACATTGGTGCTGTATCCTTTTTTCTTCAATACTGATTTTAATGCATGAAAAACCTCTACACCCCAGCGCAAACCTTCACTAAAAGTGGATGCACCAACAGGCATTACCATAAATTCCTGAAAATCTATTTTATTATCGGCATGTGCACCACCGTTTAAAATATTCATCATAGGTATGGGCAATGTTTTTGCATTGGTACCCCCTATGTAGCGGTATAAAGGCAATCCTGCTTCTTCAGCAGCAGCTTTGGCAACAGCCATACTTACCGCCAAAATAGCATTAGCACCTAATTTAGCTTTATTAGCGGTGCCATCTAATGCAATCATGGCTTCATCAATAGCCACTTGTTGGGCAACATCATAACCTGCTACTGTTTCTGCTATAATATCGTTTACATGCTTTACTGCCTGCAACACACCTTTGCCCTGGTATACATTTTTATCGTTATCCCGAAGTTCAACGGCTTCGTGTACACCTGTACTGGCACCACTGGGCACCGCAGCGCGGCCCATTGTACCTTCATCGGTTAAAACATCTACTTCAATAGTTGGATTTCCGCGACTGTCTAAAATTTGGCGGGCATGTACTTCTACAATGTAACTCATGGTTGCTTATTTTTTAATGAATTGGATGCGAAATTAATTTATCTATGGAATTTTTTCGGAGTTATTTAACTACCAACTGTTAGCCGGCGAAATACCTCTTCCAACGATTGTTGTTCTGATTGCAGTGAAATAATATTTAAATTTTCCTGCAAAGCAAAGGCCAGCAAATTTTTTCTGACCAATTGTTCCTGCTGTGTAAATAATTTAAAATGGCCCGGGGCTAACATTTCTACCTTATCCACACAATTGAATTGTAATTGCTCAACACTTAAATGTTTTTCGCGAAAGCTAATCAAAACGGTGGCTACATCGTTTTTTTGATGCTGTAAATTTTGCAAGGTATCATTGGCAACAACCTTTCCTTCATGAATAATAATAGCACGGTCGCAAACGGCATTTACTTCCTGTAAAGTATGCGAAGAAAACAAAACGGTTTTATCAGTGCCCTGTTGTTTTATTACATTTCTTATTTCAATAATTTGGTTGGGATCTAAGCCACTGGTGGGTTCATCTAAAATAAGTACATCAGGCTGGTTAATTAATGCGGCAGCAAGCCCAACCCGTTGTTTATAACCTTTTGAAAGTTGCCCGATTTTTTTATTTTTTTCTAACTCAAGTCCGGTAAGGGTAATAGCGTTTTTAATGTGTTTCCATTTTTGAGTTAACCTTTTAATGCCGGCAACAAAATAAAGGTATTCGCTAACATACATTTCATAATAAAGCGCATTCGACTCGGGCAAGTAACCAATAGATTTTTTTACGTCAATTGGTTGCCGTTGTACATCCATTCCATTCACCAATACTGTTCCGCCATCGGGCTGCAAATAGCCGGTTATCATTTTCATGGTAGTACTTTTGCCTGCGCCATTTGGACCGAGGAATCCGGTTATTTCTCCTTTGTTCAATTTAAAACTAATATCGTTTACCGCTAATTGTATACCATATTGTTTCATTAAATGCTTCACTTCTACCGACATGGGTTGCTTATTTGCCCGAAAATACTACTTTAAACCTTTGCAGTTGGCAACAAAAACATAAAATAACTCCTCCCTGTTCAGCTATTTAAATTGAAAAGCAAATGATATAACATTGGCCAATAAATCAGTGATTTGCAGATAATGCCCATACCGCAATTCTAAGCTGGTTAAATGTGTTTTTAAAATATCATCGGGTGGCAACAGGCGCATACCCATTCCAAAAAAATGACTGGTTAAAGCAGACAATGCATAATTACTGGTATAATATTGGCTGGATGCCGTATGCATACCATAAGGCGCAAAATAGCGGGCTGCCGTTTGTATGTAATAACGGTAAAAAGGTGATAATGAAAAAAGCGGCGTAATTTTTACCGGTACTTCCAAATCAATTGTATGCGATTGTATATCCCATTGGTCAAAATAATACCGATAGTATGCTCTGATAATCACATTATCGCCGGCAAAATGAATTTGTGTTGCTTTTGGGCTATCACTTTGGCTTCGTTAAAATTATTTTGCCAATGAATGGAAAGGGTTAAAAGAAAAATACCCGAAAGCAATGACGAAACACATTGTTTCAGTTTAAAGGTTGAATAGTTGCCGAAATAAAATTCAGAGATAGGTTTGTGTATGCTAATGATGTTTCGGTAATACATTAAATTAGGCTTAAAGCAAGCGAATGATAAACGGGAAAAGTTGTACAAATGCCCATGCAAACCTGTGTATGTTAACACAAAAAACTGAAATCGCATTACTGCAAGCCAATCAATAATCTTAATTTTATTGCCAAAACATTGATTGCCATGTCATATCCTTATCAAATTAAAACTTTAGCGAAGTATTATTCCGATTACCAAAACAGTGTTGAAAACCCGGAAGCATTTTGGAGTGCCATTGCAGAAAATTTTACCTGGCGTAAAAAATGGGACAAACCCTTAGAATGGAATTTTACCGAACCCAAAATTGAATGGTTTAAAGGAGGGAAACTAAATATTACTGAAAACTGCTTAGACAGGCATTTGGAAAAAATGGGCAATATGCCTGCCATTATTTGGGAACCCAACGATCCTGATGAACACCACCGCGTACTTACTTATAAAAAGTTACATGAAAAAGTTTGTTTGTTTACCCATGTGCTCAAAAATAATGGCGTACAAAAAGGCGACAGGGTATGTATTTACATGGGCATGATTCCCGAATTAGCTATAGCAGTTTTAGCCTGTGCCCGAATTGGTGCTATTCACTCCGTAATTTTTGGCGGTTTTTCAGCACAAAGTATTGCCGACCGTTTAGATGATGCAAAAGCTACTTGCATTATTACCTGCGATGGAGCTTTCAGAGGAGCCAAAGATATTCCTTTAAAAAGCGTGATTGATGATGCTTTAATTGGCAATAAAATGGTAAAAAGAGTCATAGTAAGCACCCGCACCCGAACCCCGGTTTCTATGATTAAAGGCCGTGATGTTTGGTGGGAAGATGAAATTAAAAAGATAGAAACCCTGGAATTAACAGATTATGTGGCGGAAGAAATGGATGCAGAAGACCCCTTATTTATTTTATATACTTCAGGCTCAACCGGAAAACCAAAAGGAGTGGTACATACCTGCGGCGGCTATATGGTATACACCAATTATAGTTTTGTGAATATTTTTCAATACAAACCCGGGCAAATACATTTTTGTACAGCCGATATTGGTTGGGTTACCGGGCATAGTTATATTGTATATGGCCCACTTTCAGCAGGTGCCACTACATTAATGTTTGAAGGCATACCCACCTGGCCTGATGCCGGCCGTTTTTGGGAAATAGTAGATAAATATAAAGTAAATATTTTATACACCGCACCTACTGCCATTAGAAGTTTAATGGGCTTTGGGTTAGGCCCTTTAGCCGGTAAAAATTTATCTTCTTTGCAAGTTTTGGGTACTGTTGGCGAGCCCATTAATGAAGAAGCCTGGCATTGGTATGATGAGCATATTGGTAAGAAAAAATGCCCCATTGTAGATACCTGGTGGCAAACAGAAACCGGAGGTATTTTAATTTCGAATATAGCGGGTATTACACCCGCTAAGCCGGGTTGGGCTACCTTGCCTTTGCCGGGGATACAAATGACGTTGGTTGATGAAAATGGAAAAGAAATTGAACAAGGCGAAGCTGAAATTGTATCCGGAAATCTTTGTATTAAAGCACCATGGCCAGGCATTTTAAGAACCACCTATGGTGATCATGAACGTTGCCGTACCAATTATTTCGCCACTTACCCCGGTATGTATTTTACCGGCGATGGGGCCATGCGTAACAAAGAAGGCATGTACCGTATTACCGGAAGAGTAGATGACGTATTAAATGTAAGTGGCCACCGAATTGGCACAGCAGAAGTAGAAAATGCCATTAATATGCATGCCGGCGTAGTAGAGAGTGCTGTTGTAGGCTACCCACACGATGTAAAAGGACAGGGTATTTATGCTTTTGTGATATACCAGGGCTCGCATAGCCAGGATACGCATGGCACCGGCGATTTGATGCGAAAAGATATTTTACAAACCGTTACCCGCATTATCGGCGCTATTGCCAAACCCGATAAAATTCAGTTTGTAAGTGGTTTGCCTAAAACAAGAAGTGGAAAAATAATGCGTCGTATTCTCAGAAAAATTGCTGAAGGCGAAACGGATAATTTGGGTGATACTTCTACTTTGTTAGATCCCGGTGTTGTTGACGAAATAAAAAGAGGAAAATTGTAAGCTTAAGCAATTTGTTAGTTGAAAAAATCTCACTGTCCGGTGAGATTTTTTGTATCCGACAATCATCCAATTTCCTGCATTTGCTGAGGCACCACATAAAACCATATTGGAGGAAAAAGACTGAGCAACATCATGCCCGGATAACCGGTAGGCATTTGTGGCGATTGGGGTTGATGTTTTAATATCTGGTATTTTCTGGATGCCATATTATAATGATGAGCACTATGCCTGCTTAATTCAAACAACATTAAACGGCCAATTACATGATTACTATTCCAACTATGCCAGGGCATGGTTCGTTCATATGCATCATTCGCTGTTTTTTTTCTTTGTAACCCATAATGTTCAATATAATTCACGGTTTCTAATAATAAAAAAAACAATAATGGCAGTAACAATATAATAGAGTGCAATTTTCCAACCCATGAAAAACCAAATTCCCATCACCCATATTAATTGAATAACCTGCATTTGCAGCATTTCATTTTGATAATGTATAACGGGCAGGCCTTGTTGCTGCATATATTTATTAGCAATTCGCCATGCATTAACGTAAGTACCTATTACACTTCTTATCCAAAACCGATATACAGATACTTGTAAAGACGCAGTGCCGGGGGTCTTTAGGCGTTGCCACCCACTTATGTGGCCCCGGTTATGTTCTAAAAAAAAGTGCATATACAAACTGGTTAACAAAGCTATTTTAGCCATTGCTTGTTTATATTGATTGATCCGATGGCCTAACTCATGTGCTACATTAATTCCAAAAGTTCCGCATAATAGTCCCATAGTAGCTATTCTGGCAATCCTTACGGCAACAGGTAACCCGGTTGTTTGCAGGCTATGCAAAAAAACAAACATTAATACAATATGTATAATAACGGCAACGTATAAAACCACATCATACATCCTGTCTTTTTTGGCTGCTATTTCTTCTGTTTCAGAAAGGTTGGCAGTATTGGGTTGCTGCAATAATTCAACAAATGGAATTAGCAGCCAGGCATACACTAACGCAGACCAGCACCACCAGTTGGTATGTGTAAAGGCCATGTATGCCAGTAAAAACAGAACAAATGAAGTTGTATATTTTAACCAATGTACCATTCCGTGCCTTAGTTTACAATTTTTTGAAACAGAAATACATAATTCCAATATCTTTAAAACTTTAAAAATGCATTATGAGTGAATTAAAAGAAACGATTGCACCTAAGCCACGCATGCCCAAAGCCGTTCCCTACATCATCGGCAATGAAGCTGCAGAACGATTTAGTTTTTATGGAATCCGGTCTATTCTGGCCACTTTCTTAGTAGCACAATTTTTTAATCCAACCCACAATCCTGCCCTTACTGCCATTGCAGAAGCCAAGAGCAATGAACAAACCCATATTTTTGTTTCATTAGCCTATGTAATGCCATTGGTTGGTGGTATTATTGCCGATTGGTTTTTTGGCAAATACTTAGTTATATTCTATGTTTCTATTTTATACTCCCTTGGCAATTTAACACTGGCCCTTTCCACCCATAGCCTTCCTTTATTTAGTACCGGGTTAGTGATTATTGCTGTTGCAGCCGGCGGTATCAAATCATGCGTGTCTGCCAACGTAGGCGATCAGTTCGACAAATCGAACCAAAGCCTGATGAGCAAAGTATATGGCTGGTTTTATTTTAGTATTAATGCCGGCTCGGTTTTTTCTACCATGCTTATTCCTGTTCTGTATAATTCATTTGGCCCTTCTGTTGCTTTTGGCGTTCCGGGCATTTTAATGTTATTGGCCACTTTCATTTTCTGGTTGGGGCGTAAAAAATATGTAAGGGTTCCTCCTTCCGGCATTAAAAAAGAAAATTATGTTTTCATTATGGCATATTACCTCCTGAAAGCAATTAGCAATCGGAATGGTAAAACGGTTTGGGAAGCAGTAGGTAAAAAATACAGTGCCGATTCAATTGATGGGGTAAAGGCTGTAAATCGGGTTTTAATGGTATTTGCATTTGTACCCATTTTTTGGGCCATGTGGGATCAAAGCCTTTCAGAATGGGTGTTACAGGCTACCAAATTAAACCTGAATATATTCGGTAAAACCTTTTTGCCTGAACAAATACAAACCGTTAACCCCTTATTTTTATTAATGATGATTCCCATTTTTACCTATGGCATTTATCCTTTAGTTGAAAAAACAGGCATTAAAGTAACACCACTCAGAAAAATAGGGGCTGGCTTATTTTTAACCGGTGCTTCATTTGTTATTATTGCGCTGATACAAACCAATATTGACCATGGCGGGCACCCCAGTGTTTGGTGGCAGATTTTAGCTTATGCCGTACTTTCCGCATCAGAGGTAATGGTTTCTATTACCGGATTAGAATATGCTTATACCAATTCGCCCAAATCAATGAAAAGTACCATGAGTGCTATTTGGTTATTAACCGTGGCAGTTGGTAATTTATTTACCGCTTTTGTGAATAGCAGTATTGCCGGTGGCGGCATTTTTGCCCAATTTACCGGTGCCGGTTATTTTTGGTTATTTGTATCTATTTTATCCGGATTTTTAATACTGTTTATGTTAGTGGCTAAAATTTTACCGGAAAAAAATTATGTTTTAGACGATGCTGATGTTCAACATTAAATCCATCAATAATCATTTTAAAAATTTTAAAAGGAGCAGCTTTTCGAGTTGCTTTTTTTGTACCATACCCACGCCTCAACAAACTATTATTTTCAGTTGAAAATAAGATACTAATTTCGCAACCATCCGTAAAAAGGGCAGGCACTATGCAGTTCTGAAAACAGGAAATGTTCATTTTTCAATCAAAATTTTACAACTTATTCAAAGTCAGTTATATAAATCAGTTTCAATGAAAATACTTCTTTTAGGCAGCGGGGGCAGAGAACATGCATTAGCAAAAAAATTATCTGAAAGTTATCATTGCGATACATTGTTTACTGCACCCGGCAATACCGGCACGCAACAATATGGCACTAATTTAGATGTATCCATCAACGATTTTCAGGGTGTCAGAACTTTTTGTATAGAACATCACATCGATTTATTAGTGGTTGGACCTGAAGAGCCTTTGGTAAATGGCATTTACGATTTTATGCAACAAACCAATGAAGCAGGAATGAAATATTGGGATGGTATTGTTGTAGGCCCTTCCAAAAACGCAGCTCAATTAGAAGGCAGTAAAGATTTTTCCAAAAAATTCATGCAAAGGCATCAAATACCCACCGCTGCTTACGCCAGTTTTACGGCTGAAAATTTTGAAGCAGGTAAAACTTACATTCAACAACACAGCTTGCCTGTTGTATTAAAAGCAGATGGACTGGCTGCCGGAAAAGGAGTGGTAATTTGTGAAGACCATGCTACGGCCCTGTCGGTTTATGAAAACATGATTCAGCAGGCACAGTTTGGAGATGCTTCAAAAAAAGTAGTGATTGAAGAATTTTTATCGGGTATTGAATTAAGTGTTTTTGTACTCACCAACGGTTCAGATTACCAAATAATTGGCCATGCAAAAGATTATAAAAGAATTGGTGAAGGCGATACCGGCTTAAATACCGGCGGTATGGGTTGCATTAGCCCTGTGCCATTTGCCGATGAGGCATTTATGCAGGAAGTAGAAAACACCATCATTCAACCCACCATCAAAGGATTACAGGAAGAACAATTAGAATACAATGGCTTTATTTTTTTTGGCTTAATAAAAGTGGGGCAAAAACCCTATGTAATTGAATACAATTGCCGTATGGGCGATCCGGAAACAGAAGTGGTAATACCCAGATTACAAACCGATTTGGTAGCCCTGTTTGCGGCCATGCACAATGGCACATTAGCCGATGTAAATATTAATATAGACCATCGTGCTGCAGCCACTATTGTAGCCGTAAGTAGCGGATATCCGGAGAAATATGAAAAAAATAAGCCCATTCAAGGATTAAATGAAGCATCTGGAAGAGAAGATGTTATAATATTTCATGCAGGCACAGCCCTCCACAACAACCAAATGGTAACCAATGGTGGAAGAGTGTTGGCAGTAACCGCATTAGCCACCCAACTGCAAGAGGCAATCACGCTTTCTAAACAAACATTATCGGCTATTTCGTTTAATGGCATGTATTACCGAAAGGATATTGGTTACGAATTTTTATAAACTCTGGCACGATTATTCGTATTTTCAGAGCCAATAAAAAAATATTTTTTTCGTTAGTGTTACAGAATATCAAAGTGAAAGGTGGTTTCATTGGTTACTGCTTAAGCAAAGCAACACACCTATTTTGGCATAAATTATATTCCTTTTCAATAAAATCACAATTGGCTTTGATAGTTCACTATTTTTCACACACCTTTGCAACTAATTTATTCATCTTTAGAGAATCACTATTTACATGGGAGTTTTTAATTTTTTAACCCAGGAAATTGCCATTGACCTGGGCACAGCCAATACCTTAATTATTCACAACGATGAAATTGTGGTAAACGAACCCAGTATTGTTGCTTTGAATAGAAATAACCCGAAAGAAGTGCTGGCAGTAGGTAAAAAAGCCCTGCTGATGCACGAAAAAACCCATGAAAGTATTAGAACGGTAAGGCCTCTGAAAGATGGCGTAATTGCCGATTTTAATGCTGCCGAATTAATGATAAGGGAGTTGATTAAGTTGGTATATCCTAAAAAACCGCTTTTCCCGCCCAGTTGGCGCATGGTTATTTGTATTCCTTCTTCTATTACCGAAGTAGAAAAAAGAGCCGTACGCGATAGTGCCGAACAGGCCGGAGCGAAAGAAGTGTACATGATTCATGAACCAATGGCTGCAGCATTAGGTATAGGTATTGATGTGGAGGAACCTGTTGGTAACATGATTATTGATATTGGCGGTGGTACAACAGGTATTACTGTTATTGCTTTAGCAGGTATTGTCTGCGACCAGTCAATCCGTATTGCCGGAGATGAATTTACTGCCGATATTATGGAAGCCTTACGCCGCTACCATAGTTTATTAATTGGCGAAAGAACTGCCGAACAAATTAAAATAAATGTAGGCGCTGCTATGAAGGATTTAGATAATCCGCCCGACGATATGCCGGTGAATGGCCGCGACCTGGTAACGGGTATACCCAAACAAATTATGGTAAGCTATCAGGAAATTGCTGAAGCTTTAGATAAAAGTATTTTTAAAATTGAAGAAGCCATCTTAAAAGCGTTGGAAACTACACCACCTGAATTAGCCGGCGATATTTATCGCAGAGGTTTATACCTTACCGGCGGTGGTGCTCTTTTAAGAGGGTTAGATAAAAGATTAAGTGCTAAAATAAAATTATCCGTTCACGTAGCAGATGACCCGTTAAAGAGTGTGGTAAGAGGCACCGGACTGGCACTTAAAAATTATCAACGCTTTCCTTTCATTATGCGATAGCCGAATTTGACCTACTATGCAGTTTACTAAAAACAGTAGCTGAAATAGTCATTTTTTCGGATTTTTAGAGTAGCTTCCCTTTTTTGGAAAATGAAAAATATTTTTCTATTTATACAACGCTTTTTTGTGTTTATCGGCTTTATTGTATTGCAGATAATCAGTATGGTTTTTCTATCCAAATACAGTAAAACACATGAAGCCTTCTTCGGCGCAGT
>JAKAKY010000035.1 GCA_021824365.1 Bacteroidota bacterium
AAAGAATGAAACAAACATATATAAAGATAAAGGGAAGGGTAAAGGTATTATCATTTTGCAAAAATAGCTTACACAATCACTTGCTTATGTTAGTTGAATGCTTTGTGGATAACAATTGCTTAACCTGCCGGTTTTTATAAACCCTTTACTCAATGTTGTTGACCAAAACAGCCATACGCTTATTTTTGCAAACTTATGCCGCAACTACAATTTAGTATTCAGCAAACAGATAATGCCAGCGCTGCCCGTGCCGGTACCATCATTACCGATCATGGTACTATTCAAACACCCATATTTATGCCGGTTGGAACAGTGGGTTCGGTGAAAGCCATAACGCAGCAACAGTTGCAAACCGATGTGCAGGCACAAATCATTTTGGGCAATACCTATCACTTGTATTTAAGACCGGGAATAGATATTTTAAACAGGGCAGGTGGTTTGCATCAATTCATGGGTTGGAATAGACCTATTTTAACCGATAGCGGTGGATACCAGGTTTTCTCACTTGCTGCTCAACGAAAAATAAAAGAAGAAGGCGTTACTTTTCAATCGCATATAGACGGTAGCCGTCATCTTTTTACGCCGGAAAATGTAATGGACATCCAGCGAAATATTGGTGCCGATATTATCATGGCTTTTGATGAGTGCCCCCCTTATCCTTCTGATTATGTATATGCAAAAAATAGTATGAGACTTACCCATCGCTGGCTCGATAGTTGTATTGCACGTTTAGCTGAAACGCCCGATTTGTATGGCTATACCCAAAATTTGTTTCCTATTGTGCAAGGGGGTACCTATAATGATTTACGCAGGGCTTCTGCCGAATATATTGCTTCAAAAAATACGGCAGGGAATGCCATTGGTGGTTTATCTGTTGGCGAACCGGAAGAAATAATGTACGATTTTACTGCCTTATGTTGTTCATTGCTTCCATACAATAAGCCCCGTTACCTGATGGGGGTAGGAACGCCCTGGAATATATTAGAGGGGATTGCATTAGGAGTTGATATGTTTGATTGTGTAATGCCCACACGCAATGGTCGTAATGGAATGCTTTTTACTTCAAAGGGAGTAATTAATATTAAAAATAAAAAATGGGCTTGTGATTTTTCGGTGATAGATGAAGGCATACCTGCGTTGGTTAGCAATTATTACTCTAAAGCTTATTTGCGTCATTTATTTGCAGCTAATGAAATTTTGGCTTTACAAATTGCCAGTTTACATAACCTGTCATTTTATTTGTGGTTGGTGGCCGAGGCACGTAAGCAAATACTGCAGCGTAATTTTTATGCCTGGAAGCAGGATATGGTACTAATATTAAAACAACGGTTATAAACCTTAATTGCAAATGAATGATATGCAGTTTTACACTAACGAGTTACAAAATATATTATATAATTTTTAATAAATAATGTGCACAACTCAAAAATTTACTCATTACTTATCCACCATGCGCTAATTTGTTTTGAACTCCCAAAAAATAAAGTTAGTTTCATGCTACATTACTAATTTGTTACCTGTGAAATGCATTTCCCCCTACATCCATTTTAATGGATGTTTTTTTTCCGATGTTATGAATAGGGTTTAACAGCTTATTGCCGAACGGTATTTTTCAGTCATTATCTTTGCAACTGCTGGTTTTTTGAAATAATTTTCAATTGTAATATTGGATGTCTTTTTGTTTCAGATTATCATCGTAAACATATCTGTTTTAAACAGTAACAAAAATAAAATTTACAGCCCCTGCTGATGTGGGCAATAAAAAGTATGAAAAAGATTGACTGGTATATTATCAAAAAATTTTTATCCACCTTCTTTTTTTCTATTTTTTTATTTACGGTTATAGCAGTTGTAGTTGATATTAGCGAAAAAGCAGATGATTTTGCTAAATCCGGATTAAGTGCCGGTGCAATTGTAACCCAATACTATTTTGGTTTTGTGCCCTATATTCTTGCCTTACTTTTTCCTTTGTTTATATTTATTGCCGTTATATTTTTTACTTCTAAAATGGCCGGGAGAAGTGAAATTGTAGCTATTCTGGCAAGTGGCACAGCTTATAACCGATGGTTACGGCCATATTGGATGGCCGGTATTTTGCTGGCGCTAATTTTGTTAGTTGCTAACTTGTATGTAGTACCAAAAGCCAATGTTATTCGCGGAAATTTTGAAGCCAAATACCTTGACCCCAACTCTTCTTACGAAACCCTGACCAAGAGCAGAAATAGCAGTGGTAGTGATTTTTACATGAAAGTAGATTCCTTTACTTATGCAGGTATTTACAACTATGATACCATTAGTAAAAGAGGTGGCCCCATTTTTTTAGATGAAATCAGAAACAATCAAATGGTGAAAAATACCCGTGCTGAAGGGCTTTCATGGGATACATTGACCAAAAAATGGAAATTGGAATATGTAATTGAACGCAATTTACTTCCGCTTGGCGAAAATGTACGCCTATTGCCTGCATTGTATAAAAATTTAAATTTTACCCCGATTGATATTCGGCAGGATAAATACACAAAAGACAAATTAACCTCACCGCAGTTAGCTCATTTTATAAAACTACAGGAATTACGTGGTGCTGAGGGGTTAAATGAATTAAAAGTAGAAGCGGGTAGGCGATATGCTACCCCAATCACCGTTATATTATTAACCCTTATTGGAGCTATTGTGGCCGGAAGAAAAGTACGTGGTGGCAGTGGCTTGCATTTAGCAGTAGGTTTTGTAATTGCTGCTTTGTTCATTATTACCGATAAATTTTCAACCATATTCTCCACCAAAGGCAATCTGCCACCCGAAATTGCTCCCTGGATTCCTAATATGTTTTTTTTGTTTGTTGTGTTTTATCTCTACCGAAAAGCGCCAAAGTAATTCCACTTATCAAATTATTGTTATAAACAGTTAACTAACTGCTATTTGATTTGTTACAACACATAAGTTCTTTTACCTTTATAGCCGCTAATTATCCTTTTTGGATAGCAATAAATTGCCATTCTAATACAACTATTATTGCTTAGCCGCTCAGTTATTTTCTATCAGATGATTGCTGAAATAGCATTTAAAAATTAATATTTATCGAATATAAAATGTTGTACCATGGGAATTATTAAAGAACGGTTTAGATTAAAAGCCGAATCTGCCAATGCAGAAATTAAAGAGTTATTGAAAGAACACGGTAATAAAAAAATTGGAGAAGTAACACTATCTCAAATTTATCAGGGTATGCGCGGTATTACCGGCCTGGTTTCTGAAACCAGTTTATTAGATGCTCAGGAAGGTATTCGTTTCAGAGGTTATTCCATTCCCGAATTACAACAAAGCTTACCAAAAGCACAACCTAACGGTGAACCATTACCTGAAGGGCTGTTTTATTTAATGTTGATTGGAGAATTGCCAACGGAAGAAGATGTTCACCACGTTACCAATGTTTGGCAACGCCGCAGCCATGTTCCTACCCATGTTTTCAAAGCTATAGATGCACTGCCATTGTCGGCACATCCCATGACGATGTTTGTGGTAGGCGTAATGGCTTTACAAACAGAAAGTGATTTTGCCCGTGAATACGCCAAAGGTATCAGTAAAAAAGATTATTGGAATCCAATATACGATGATATAATGGATTTAATAGCCCGATTACCGCGTATTGCCGCCTATATTTATCGGCGCAAATACAAAAACAAAGAACATATTGAACCGGATGGTTTATTAGATTGGGCAGGTAATTTAGCTCACATGATGGGCTTTGAAGATGAAAGCTTTAAAGAATTGATGCGCTTATACATGACCATTCATGCCGATCATGAAGGCGGTAATGTGAGCGCCCATGCTACTCATTTAGTAGGTAGCGCATTAAGCGACCCCTATTTAAGTTATGCTGCCGGCATGAACGGTTTGGCCGGTCCTTTGCATGGCCTGGCTAATCAGGAGGTAATTAAGTGGATTTTTGAAATGCAAAAAGAATTAGGTACAGATGATCCATCCAAAACCCAAATTGAAGAATACGTTAAAAAAACCATTGCAGAAGGTAAAGTAGTACCGGGTTACGGACATGCTGTTTTGCGTAAAACTGATCCCCGTTTTACAGCACAAATGGAGTTCGGCAAAAAACATATGCCTGATGATAAATTAGTGAATACGGTTTGGAAAATTTACGAAACGGTTCCCCCCATTTTGCAGTCAATGGGTAAAATCAAAAACCCCTGGCCAAATGTTGATGCACACAGTGGTGCCCTATTGGTGCATTATGGATTGGTAGAATATGAATTCTACACCGTTCTGTTTGCCGTAAGCCGTGCATTGGGTGTATTGGCTAATTTATGTTGGGATAGAGCATTGGGCTTCCCATTAGAACGACCCAAAAGTGTAACCACAAATGCGGTAAAACGTTGGTTAAAAGGTGAAGACGAAATTTGGGATTAATGATGGATGTAGCAACTTCTTACTGTTCGTTAAAGTAACAAGAAATACAGGAATTGAAATACATCTGAAATATATTTACAACCTGTCTGCTTATTTGTTGCAGGCAGGTTTTTTTATGTATACAGGGGAAAAAACTATTTTCTTACCTAAAACAATCCTTATGTGGTGGATTTACGCACTTCTATCAGCACTGTTTGCAGCACTTACAGCCATTTTTGCCAAGAAGGGTATTAGCCATATAGATAGTGATCTGGCAACAGCTATCCGTACCTTTTTTATTTTATTGTTAACCTGGAGTATTGCTTTGTTTAAAGGGAATATACAGGAAAGCATGCATTCATTAAGCAAACAAAACTGGTGGTTTTTAATGCTTTCAGCTGCAGCAACCGGTCTTTCATGGCTATTTTATTTCAAAGCATTGCAAATAGGCAAAGTATCGCAGGTTGCACCCGTTGATAAGGCAAGTGTAGCCATTGCCATTATTTTATCCGTTATTTTTCTCGGTGAAACAGTTACCCTTAAAATAGCGCTTGGTGCTTCCCTCATTATTATAGGAACATTAGTGCTGATAATTTAAATGAGAAAAATTTTGTGCAACAAACTGCACGCTATACATTTGCAATCCCAACAATTCAATGGGGAATTAGCTCAGTTGGCTAGAGCGCTTGCATGGCATGCAAGAGGTCACCGGTTCGAATCCGGTATTCTCCACCACTCATCCCGTTTTAAACGGGATTTTTTTGTTCTCTCTCAAAAAAACTACCTCACAGATATCCACATTTTATTGTTTACATTTCTTTATTTTAGTAAGCCCTGACCTGATGAGCGAATTTAAAGAATATTTCGTTATATATATTAAAATAAAAATATGATGGAAGTTAATAAAATTTTGTAGCCATAATATGGTAATAATTTTTGCACAAAATTGGTGATAATCTGTTATTGAATGCCTTGCATGCCTAATTTGCAGCCTGTTATGAATGCAGAAGAAAAAAGGTTAAAAGAAAATAGTGCCAAAAAAGTACCATTAGAGCAATGGGGACCTTACCTTTCTGAACGCCAGTGGGGCACCGTTAGAGAAGATTATAGTACCAATGGCGATGCCTGGAATTATTTTCCCTTTCATCATGCTGCATCAAGAGCCTATCGTTGGGGTGAAGATGGTTTGTGCGGTATTTCTGATTTTTTCGGCAACCTGTGTTTTGGTATTACCCTGTGGAACGGGAAAGACAATATTTTAAAAGAAAGGTTATTCGGCTTAGGTAATTCAGATGGTAACCATGGTGAAGATGTGAAAGAGTTGTATTATTATTTAGATAACCTGCCCACGCATTATTACATGCAAATGCTCTATAAATACCCTCAGCAGGCATTTCCTTATGAGCAGTTAATTCAGGAAAATAAAAATAGAAGCAAATTAGAACCGGAATACGAAATTTTAGATACCGGCATTTTTGATAGCAATGAATATTTTGATGTGTTGGTAACCTATGCCAAGCTCAATAAGAATGATATTGGTATTAAAATAGAAATTACCAACCGTGCCGCTAATGCAGCTCAGTTAACGCTTATGCCAACACTTTGGTTTTTTAACAGATGGCAATCAAAAGTAACTGATAAAAAACCGGTTATTAAATTAACCAATAAGCCGGGTGTAGTTAAAGCATTGCATGAACGTTTGGGTAACTATTATTTGTATTATCCAGAAACTAATCTTTGTTTATTCACCGAAAATGAAACCAATACAGAAAAGTTGTTTGGTATACCTAACGCATCCCCATTAGTGAAAGATGCATTTCATGATGCGATTATTTACAACAAAAATAAAGAGTTGCTGGCAACCCAAAAATCAGGAACCAAATTTTCGCCGGTATATGCGTATGTAATACAATCCGGTGAAACCCAAACAACCTATTTGCGTTTAAGTTCATCCGTATTACAACATCCTTTTGGTTCAAATTTTGAGCAATTATTTGTAAATAGAAAAGCAGAAGCAGATGAATTTTATCAGGATATATTACCCAAACACATATCAGATGATTTAAAAAATATACAACGCCAGGCCCTTGCCGGATTGCTATGGAGTAAACAGTTTTATTATTATGATGCGGAACGATGGTTGCAGGAGGGCGATGGTATTACTGCGCTATCCTGGCAAAGAACATATGGGCGAAACAGTGAGTGGCAACATTTAAAAAATCAGGATATCATACTGATGCCCGATAAATGGGAATATCCCTGGTATGCAGCATGGGATTTGGCTTTTCATTGTGTTGCAATGGCCATGGTAGATACCAACTTCGCCAAACATCAGTTAACACTTATTATGCGGGAATGGTATATGAAGCCCGATGGGCAGTTACCCGCTTATGAGTGGCATTTTAGTGATGTAAACCCACCGGTTCAGGCATGGAGTGCCTTGCAAATTTATCATATTGAAAAAGCAAAAACCGGAAAGGGTGATACCCGTTTTTTGAAAAAAGTATTTCATAAATTTATCATCAATTTTACCTGGTGGATTAACAGGAAAGACTCGCAAGGTAACAACCTTTTTGAAGGCGGATTTCTTGGATTAGATAACATAGGTGTTTTTAATCGAAGCATTCAACTCAACAATCAGTCCAAATTAGAACAGGCCGATGGTACCAGTTGGATGGGGATGTATGCCTTAAATCTTATGGATATTGCTATTGAAATAGCCATGCAGGATGATGCTTTTGAAGATAGTGCTACCAAATTTTTTGAACATTTTATTTTGATTGCCGAAGCACTGAATCAATTGGGTATGTGGAATGAAGAAGATGAGTTTTTTTATGATAAATTGGGTTTGGCAGGCGGTGAAACCCTTCAATTACGCATTCAATCAATTGTAGGTTTAACCTCTTTGTTTGCCGTTTCAGTAATTGACAGAAAGGTATTAAAAAAATTACAGGATTTCGATAAGCGTATTTCCTGGTACAAAAATTACCGTTTAAAAAATAATAAATTCTGGCCAAACGAAGAAAAAACCGATCAGGACAAAATATTAATCTCACTCATTCCTAAGTCCAAATTAGTTGGCTTGCTTAAGCATTTATTGAATGAAACGGAGTTTTTATCTGATGGCGGTATCAGGGCCTTATCTAAATTTCATGAAAAAAATCCCTATTCTGTTACTATAGATGGTATTCAATATTCTATTCAATACGATCCGGGTGATTCTACATCAGACTTTTTTGGGGGAAATAGTAATTGGCGCGGACCGGTTTGGATGCCCATCAATTATTTAATTATCAACAGCATTCAAAAATTTGGTGAGTTCTACGACGGGTCTTTAAAAATAGAATACCCAACCGGCTCCGGAAATTTTATTGAATTAAGCCGGGTAGCCGATGAGTTGGTGAAAAGAGTAATACGTTTATTTACCCTGAATGAGCAACATGAAAGAAAATTACACGGTAAGTATAACTGGTTTTACAAGCTTCCTGAAAACAAACATCTTTTGCAGTTTTACGAGTATTTTCATGGTGATACCGGGCATGGTTTAGGAGCATGCCATCAAACGGGTTGGACGAGCCTTATTGCAGAACTGATTGCAGAACGAGCTGAAAATCATCCGGATGTTTCATTATAATAAAGTGTGGAAATAAAAAAAGAGGGAGGCCACATCCTCCGCTCTCTTATCCCCAATCAAAAACCAAAAAATATAAAACTGTGGTTGGTTTAGAATTATGGTGCGAACATATTTTAAAAGCTGCATCCAAAAAAACGTATTTCTACGTAGTGAAATCACTTATTTTTACATATAATAACCTTAAATGACCGGATTTTTAGTCTATATCGAGCTTTTATTGCTGCTAATTGGCGGGTACTACCTTTTTGTTAAATTTAAAATTATCCCCCTTCCAGCCCTTAATTTTTTTAAATTACTCTATGTTTTAACGTTTTTTACGGAAATAACAGGAAAAATTACGGCCCATTTTGGAATTCATAATATACTATTGTATAATGTGTTTATTCCCGTAGAATTTTTTTTGCTGGTAAAAATTATGAAAAAAAATATTCCTGCTTATTTACAATGGCAAATGTTGCCCAATACAAGTTTATTTATTTTTTTTATTATATATATCGCTGAAATTATTTTTAACAGAGGATTCAATAACTCCTTCGTTTTTTTTAGCCATACGTTTACTTCTTTTTATTTTATGGTAGTGGGGTTTGTATATTATTATCAACTAATGCAGTTAGAAATTGCTGTACATCCCAAATCCGACTTTGTTTTTTGGTTAGTTACTGGTTTATTCTTGTATCAGTTTGCCAGTTTTTTTATTAATCTGTTTTTTTCTTATATTGTTGAATTGTATCTTTCGGGCGGAATGAACTGGGGTATTTCAATCATTACCATACTCCGGGTAATTTTCAATGTATTTTTTTATGGTGCCTGGGTTTATGCTTTTATATGCAAGTATCGGGAAATTATATCATCTTCATCATCCTATGCCTGACAGCAGTATTTCTACTGGTAGCTTTTTACATTGTAATTCAGGTAATTACGTATGCCCAAAAAAAGAAGAAATATGAGGCTGAAAAAAGCCAGATGAACCGATTATTTGAAGCGCAACTTATTCAAACCAAATTAGAAGTACAGGAACAAACTTTACAAAATTTTTCTGCCGATTTACATGATAATATTGGTCAGTTATTAAGCCTTACTAATGTTACCCTTGCCTCCGTAAATGTAAAAGATGAAAACAAAGCAACTGTCAAAATTCAATCTGCTCAGGAACTCATTAAACGCGCTATTAAAGAAATAAGGATATTATCTAAAATATATCAGGGTGAAAATTTAATTGTAAATGGTATAGCAGATGCAATCACACAGGAAGTACAGTGGTTTCAGCGTAACGACTATTTTAAAGTAGAATTCAAAAATAACCTGCCTGAAAATTTTAACCTCTTACAACCCTATGCCAATTTATTTGTTTATCGACTGGTACAAGAATGTTTAAGTAATATTATCAAACATGCTGATGCAACTGAAATTTTTATATTTTTAGGCGTAAAAGATGGTTGTTTTATGTTAGAAATTAGCGATAATGGAAAAGGGTTTGAATACGACGAACCTAATTTTAGATCGAATGGAATGGGCATTTTTAATATGCAACAACGAATCTCACTTTTAAACGGTACCATGAATATCATTACCCACCAGGGGATGGGTACCCATATCATTTTTAACATACCCTGTGAATAATGATAAACGAACCTATTAGGATAGCTTTAGTAGATGATCATGCACTTTTTAGAAGTGGCATTGCTGCCTTACTGAAAGAGTTTGAAGATTTATTGATTGTATTTGAAGCTTCAAATGGAAGGGAATTGCAATTTTTATTGCCAGAACATCTACCTATACACGTAGTTTTAATGGATATTAAAATGCCGGGATTAAATGGGTTTGATACTACTGAATGGATTTGTAATTATTATCCCGAAACCTCGGTGCTGGCTCTAAGTATGTTTGATGAAAGTACAGATATTATTAAAATGCTGAAAGCAGGTGCAGGAGGATATTTACTGAAAGAATCTTCGCCTGAAGAATTGTATGCCGCCATTACAACCATTTATCGCGATGGATTTTTTAGCAATGAGTTGGTTTCTGATAAATTAATTAAATCATTAAAATCCGGCAGGCATATTGAAGATTGGTATGAACAATATAATTTAAACCAAAAAGAATTAGAGTTTTTGCGTTTGTGTGCAACAGAACTTACTTATAAACAAATTGCCGAAACAATGGGTGTAGCAGAACGTACGGTAGAAAATTATCGCCAGTCGTTAGCCGAAAAATTAGAAATAAAAAACAGGGTAGGACTGGCTTTATTTGCCATCAAAAATAAACTGGTAAGTTTGGGGAATGAAACCTTATAAAAAGATTATCGTTGCTGTTTCTTTCTTTGCAGGCATATCACTGCAACTAAGTAGTTATGGTTTATTGGCGCAATCATCACAACATAATGAATGGGCATTGTTACCATTCATCAAAGCAAATACCTATAATCCTGTTTTATTACCCGGTCATCTTTCTTTTACTGATCCCGTATCACATACTCCAATTTATTGGGAGGCTGCACATGTTTTCAATCCGGCTATGATTGTAAAAAATGATTCTGTTTTTATGTTGTACCGTGCACAGGATAGTGCCGGTACTTCACGCATAGGCTTAGCCGTTAGTACCGATGGCTATCATTTTATAAAAAGGCATGAACCGGTATTGTTTCCCGATAATGATGCATTCAAACAATATGAATGGCCCGGTGGTTGCGAAGATCCGCGGATAGTGGCGGATGAAAAGGGTGCCTACTATCTTACCTACACGGCATTTGATGGTCATTTAGCCCGTTTAATGGTGGCTACTTCCAACGATTTAATTCATTGGAAAAAACATGGTCCCGCCTTTACCAATGCCTATGGTGGAAAATACCTAAATGTATGGTCTAAATCGGGGGCAATTATTGCGAAGTATACTGACAATCATATTATTGCAACTAAAATCAATAACCTATACTGGATGTATTGGGGCGATCAATACATTTGGGCAGCCACATCAACTGATTTAATACATTGGAAACCGGTAGAAATGTCTAAAGGTAATAAACCTCCCATTACATTAAGAGGGCAGGCCCTAAATATGCCGCAATTGCAAATTGTAGTGCCTACCTGCAAAGGTAAATTTGATAGCGATTTAGTTGAATCGGGGCCGGCTGCCATGTTAACTTCTAACGGTATACGATTGCTGTATAATGGCAGAAATATTCCTGCCACTGGCGATACTTCATTGCCGGAAGGTACATATGCCGCGGGTCAGGCTTTGTTCAGCTTACATCATCCATTGCGATTAATCAAGCGTTTACCTCAATACTTTATGAAACCTACAGAACCTTATGAAATAACCGGACAGGTAAATCATGTTTGTTTTATTGAAGGGCTGGTTTATTTTCAGCAAAAGTGGTTTTTATACTATGGTACTGCTGATTCAAAAATTGCCGTTGCCACCTGTACGCAGCCATTACAATATCCTTAGCATTATTGCAAGGCTTGTTCAATATCGGCTAAAATATCTTCCTTACGCTCTAACCCAACGCTAATGCGAATTAAACCGGGCGTAATGCCAACGGCCAATCGCTCTGCATCAGTTAATTTGGCATGGGTAGTACGGGCAGGATGCGATGCGATACTTCTGGTATCGCCTAAATTGGCTGTTAATGATAGCATATGTAGTGCATCTAAAAATTTTCTGCCACTGTCTAATCCACCTTTTAATTCAAAACAAACAATTGCCCCACCATTCTGCATTTGTTGTTGTGCAATGGCATATTGAGGGTGCGAAGGTAAAAATGGATATCGAAGTGAAGCGATTGCAGCGTGGCTTTCAAGGGCAGTTGCCAGAAATAGCGCATTAGCACAATGCCTTTCCATTCTTACTTCTAATGTTTCTAAGCTCTTACTTAATACCCATGCATTAAAAGGTGATAATGCAGGCCCGGTACTTCTGCAAAACGCATAAATATCCTTAATTAAATCTTTTCTACCTACTACAACGCCTCCCAAAACTCTTCCCTGACCATCCATCCATTTGGTGGCAGAATGTATCACTAAATCAGCACCAAATGTAATGGGCTGCTGTGCTATGGGTGTGGCAAAGCAATTATCCACATTCAAAATAATATGGTGCTGTTTGGCTAATTTTCCCAGCATGGTTAAATCTAGTATGTCTAACCCCGGATTGGTAGGGGTTTCTACATAAATCATTTTGGTATTGGGCAGTATCGCTGCTTCCCATTCTTGTGCTGTGGCTGTAGCGCTGATGTAACTATAGGCAATACCATAGCGGTTGAAATATTTGGTAATTACGGTGTGGGTACTGCCAAAAATGCTGTTGCAAGCTAATAGATGGTCGCCTTGCTTTAATAATGCCATGAAGGATCCAAATATGGCACTCATACCCGAAGCAGTGGCATAACCGGCTTCAGCTCCTTCTAAAACACAAACTTTATCAATCAATTCCTGCACATTCGGATTACTGAAACGGCTGTAAATATTATCATCAGTTTCATCAGCAAATGCAGCCCGCATGGCTTCTGCATTATCGTAACAGAAACTGCTGGTTAAAAACAGGGGGGTACTATGTTCCATTTCAGGTGTGCGTTCTGTTTGAGTGCGGATGGCCTGAGTTATTTTATCTTGTTGCATAAGCTACTTTAAATTCAGTAAAAAAATTATTGGGGTATTACTGCCGCATCCCATTCAATGGTGCAGCCGGCAGCTTTTAATGTGGCAGCCACCGAGCAGTATTTATCAATGGATAGTGCACAGGCTTTTTTGGCTTTTTCTGCATCAACATTTCCTTTAAAAACAAAATGAATATGTATGTATTTCCACAAAGCAGGCTCTTTACCTTGTTCACGTTCTGCCTGAATGGTCATGGTAAAATCAGTAATTTCCTGCCTTTGTTTTTTTAAAATAGAAACAATGTCTACTCCACTGCATCCGCCTAAACCCATTAACAGGGTTTGCATGGGCCTACAACCGCTGTTATGTCCACCAATTTCAACTGCGCCATCGGTTCTGATAGTATGACCATTACTGTCAGTACCCACAAAAGCATAAGCATCATCCACTCTTTTCACCTCAATTGTTGTCATCTTACAAAGATTTATGCAAATGTAATTTAATCATGCGCTTATTTTGCTGTTGAAACCCGGAATTAATATGACGCAAGTTTTTGACTATCAGGAAGATTTTACATTAGAGAATGGCGCTGTATTGCCCTGCCTTACTATTGCTTATACCACTCATGGCACGCTCAATGCCGCTAAAAACAATGTAGTATGGGTTTGCCATGCTTTAACTGCTAATGCCGATGCAACTGCCTGGTGGAAGGGCTTGGTAGGTGAGGGTTGTTATATTGATCCGAAAAAATATTTTATTGTAGGTGCTAACATTATTGGTTCCTGTTATGGTACAACTGGGCCATTAAGCATAAATCCTGATACGCAACAACCTTATTACGCATCTTTTCCGGGTATTACCATTCGCGATATGGTACAGGCACATATTTTATTACGCAAGCATTTAGGCATTGCATCCATTCATTTATTAATGGGCGGCAGTATGGGGGGCTATCAGGCATTAGAATGGGCTGTTATGGAACCAACCTTGGTGCAACGCTTGTTTTTAATCGCTACTTCGCCATCTGAAAGTGCCTGGGGGGTGGCCGTACATACCGCACAACGCTTAGCTATTGAGGCAGATGGTACCTGGCAACAACTACAGCCGCAGGCCGGTGCCAAAGGTTTGAAAGCTGCCAGGGCTATTGGTATGCTTACTTATCGTAATTACGATACTTTTCAGCAAAAACAAACCGATCCTAATCCTGAAAAAATAGACCATTTCAAAGCATCCTCTTACTTGCAATATCAGGGCGATAAATTGGTAAACCGCTTTAATGCCTATAGCTACTGGTTATTAACTAAGGCAATGGATAGCCATCACTTAGCCCGGGGCAGGGGGGGTGATTTAATTAAAGTATTACAACAACTCAGCACCCCGGCTTTAATTATGGGCATTACCAGCGATATTTTATGCCCGGTGGCCGAACAACAATTCATGGCACAACACATGCCCAATGCCACTTTAATTGAAATTGATTCTACCTACGGGCATGATGGCTTTATTATAGAAACTGAACAAATTACCCGTTCTTTGCAGCAGTGGATGCAGGATTAAATGCATCCACTGCTGCACGCAGGAGCAGGACGGTATTTTATTAATAAAAAAATATATTACATGAAACTATTCTATAAATTTGTGTTGAGTATGGTTACTTGGCTGGTTGTGCAACCGCTAAGTGCGCAAGATACTTTACAACACATAGTGCCGGGTAGGGTAAATAGTATGAAACAACAACAAAAACCTTATGTTATTCTTATATCAGCCGATGGTTTTAGATACGATTTAGCAGATAGTTTTAATGCTAAAAACTTACAACAATTTCGGGCAGCCGGCATACAGGCCGGGTACATGAAGCCATCTTATCCTTCACTCACCTTCCCCAACCATTATGCCATTGTTACCGGCATGTATCCTGCACATAACGGGTTAGTAGACAATAGTTTTTACGATGTAAACAAAGGCCAAACCTATACCATGGGCAATAAAAAAACAGTGACCGATAGTTCCTGGTATGGTGGCACGCCGTTATGGGTATTGGCTGAACAACAACAAATGCTTTCTGCCAGCTTTTATTGGGTAGCATCAGAGGCTGCCATTCAAGGCATTAGGCCCACTTACTATTACATTTATAACGAAAAAATTGGCATAGATGAACGTATTGATGTGGTAAAAAAATGGTTAGAATTATCACCTGAAAAAAGGCCACATTTCATCACATTCTATTTGCCCGAGGTAGACCATGCCGAACATGCTTACGGCGTTTTTAGCAAACAAACAAAAGAGGCCGTTCATTTTGTTGATGAAGCCATTGCTAAATTAAACGCCGTTATTGCGCCCTTAAACCTGCCGGTAAATTATATTTTTGTATCTGACCATGGTATGGCCGATGTAGATGCAGACCACACATTACCGCTTCCTTCCGCTATTGATACTGCTCAATTTATTATACCACGCAGTGATTTGTTATTGCATTTGTATGCCAAAAACAAAGCTGCCATTTTACCCACTTATCAGGCACTAAAAACACAGGCAAAAGAGTATAGTGTGTATTTAGCCAACGAAATTCCCGAACGTTGGCATTACAATCAGTCCAACGATTATTTTAATCGGATTGGTGATATTTTATTGGTGCCCCACTTTCCAAAAGTATTTAATTTAGATAGCCGGAAAATTACAGCCGGCAAGCACGGATATGATAATGATATGCCTGAAATGCGGGCTACTTTTTATGCCTGGGGGCCAGCTTTTAAACAGCATTATACCATTCGTGGTTTCGAAAACATACATGTATACCCCTTAATTGCCAAAGTGCTGGGCTTGCAATATCAAAGCGATGCTATTGACGGGCAATTAAAAGTTTTAGCACCCATTTTAAAACAGTAAATCAACAAAACAGGCAACTGTTTGTTTCTATAAAAAAAACGTATGGGCATCTGGAATCAAATACTGCAATACCTGTTTATTAAAAAACGCAATCCCAATCAACCGCGTACAACCTACTTAAAATATATGCATGGCATGAACCGTATTTCACTGCTCATGTTTATTGTAGCACTCATCATCATGCTATTTAAATTGGTGATTATACCTTTAATACGCAAAGGGTAGGTAGTTATGTAACAGGCAATAGCACTACTATGTAACTGCCATTGCGTCGCACACTTGTACGTTCTTAACTTTATTCAGCTTTTTTGAGCCATATCAAAAACCCACTTTGCGGTTTTGTTGGAAGCATGTCCACCCGCATGCAGCAATGTTTTTAGGGCAGCATAATCTGTTTTCATGGCTTGCAATTTCTGTTCATCGGTTAAAAGTGCAGTAAGCTCTGTTACAATATTTGCCACATTCATATCCTGTTGTATCAGTTCTTTTACCACAGGTTTATCCATAATCAGATTCACTAAACAAATATATTTTATGTTCACCAACCGTTTCGCAATGGCATAACTAACGGCACTGCCTTTGTAGCAAACTACTTCTGGTACACCAAATAAGGCCGTTTCTAAGGTGGCGGTACCGCTGGTAACCAATGCTGCTATGCTGCTGCACAACAATCCGTAGGTATTATTCTTCACTATAGAAACGTTTTTGTAAGGGGCTAAAAACGGGGCATAAAAAGTATCTTCCTGTCCAGGTGCCTGAGCCACTCTAAATTCATAATCCGGAAAATGTGCAGCTACTTGTAGCATTACCGGTAATTTCACTTCAATTTCCTGTTTACGGCTGCCTGGTAAAATGGCAATCATCGGTTTTGCAGCTGTAACCATTTTTGGTTCATTTTTTTGGTATTGTTCAATTACATCCACCAAAGGGTGGCCCACATATTCTACCTCCCAATTCCATTTTTGCCGGTAATAATCTTTTTCAAACGGAAGGATGACCAGCATTTTATCAATACATTGTTTCATTTGCCTTACCCTGTTCTCCTTCCATGCCCATACCTGTGGCGATATATAATAAATTATTTTTATGTTTTTGATTTTGGCCCATTTAGCAATGCGTAAATTAAAACCCGGATAATCAATCAACACCAGCACATCGGGTGCAAACTGTAAAATATCTTGCTTGCAAAAAGCTATATTTTTAAAAATAGTAGGCAGGTTTGTAATAACTTCTGCAAAGCCCATAAAAGCTAAGTCGCGGTAGTGTTTTACCAATGCTCCACCTGCTTCTTGCATTAAGTTACCACCCCAGCATTGAATGTTAGCTGCATTGTCTAACTGCTTAAGTTCTTTTATCAGGTTACTGCCATGTAAATCGCCACTGGCTTCACCTGCAATAATATAGTATTTCATTATTGCGTAAAGATAAGCAGGTTGGAATGAGAAAGATTGTGGGTATAATTAGAAATTAATTTTTATAAAACTAAAAAAATAGTTTGTAAACTAAAAAAATAGTTTATAGATTTGTATAACTAACAAATTAGTTAAAAATGAAGTCACTAACAAAAGCCGAAGAGCAAATTATGCTAACGTTATGGAAATTGGGTTTAGGATATTTAAAAGATATTATAGAGGCACAACCAGAGCCAAAGCCGCACAATAATACCATTGCAACCATTATAAAAATTTTGGTTGAAAAAGGATTCATTGGCATTAGAACACATGGAAGGGTAAATGAGTATTATCCATTAATTTCAAAAGAAGCCTATACTGCAGCAAGTTTAAAAAACATGGTAGAAGGGTATTTTTCAGGCTCATTTGCAGATGTGGTTTCCTTTATGCTGGAACAAAAGAAATTAAAAACAGAAGATTTAGAATTGCTGCTTGAACATATCAAAAATAAAAAATAAAATATATGAACTTATTTTTTTATTATTTAATGCAAGTTATATGCTGTAGCAGTATTTTACTTTTGTATTACTGGCTGGTACTTCGTAATAAACAGTTTCACACTTTTAACAGATTTTATTTATTGAGTGTGGCTGTTATTTCATGGCTGATTCCTTTATTGAGTTTGCCCTTATACAATTGGATTTCAGCAAAAAACAGCATTAATCATTTTGTAAATATAATGACTTCAGGTAGCCAGCGTATTGAACTAACTGTACACGCAAACACACCATCATTTAATTATGTTGGTCTTGTATTTTCAATTTACTTAGTTGTAAGCATACTTCTATGTATTCAATTAGGTATCTCAATTTGGCGTATTTACAGACTTAAACAACAAAATACAGCCATTGCATATGATGGCTGTAAAATTTATCTAACAAACATTCAGGGTACTCCATTTTCTTTTTTTAAAATTATTTTTTGGAATATTTCTGTTCCATTTACGGCTGCTTCAAGTAAAGAATTATTAGCGCATGAAAAAGTGCATGTTGTACAATTACATTCTGCCGATAAACTGTTCATGCAAATCATTTTAATAATTGGTTGGGTGAATCCCATCTTTTGGATACTTCGGAATGAGCTTAGCCTGGTGCATGAATTTATAGCCGACGAAAAGGTGATAGAGCCTGGTGATGGAGCTTCACTTGCCCACATGTTATTAAATGCTGTATTTCCAGCCCATAACCATATTTTAATGAATCATTTTAATTCTTCACCAATAAAAAGGAGGCTTCAAATGTTAATCAAAAATCAAAAAAATCGTTTTGTCTTTTTAAGAAAAATGTCGGTTATTCCATTGCTTGCAATCATTTTTCTTTTATTTTCTTTTACCAAACAAAATGTGCGGGTTTTAAACCATCAGTCGAATTTCTTTTCGCAGCCATTGCAGCCAAAAGACTTACCTAAAGTGCATTCAATTCAAACGAATGAAATATTTGATAAAGAGAAGCCTGAAGAAAAAGACAAAATAGGGGGTTTGCAAATAAATATTGATACCCTTCAGCCTTTGCAGGAAAAGCATGACAATGAAAAAATGAATAATCCATTATATATATTGAATGGTGAAATTATTTCTGACAATATATTAAAGGCAATTGATAAAAATAAAATTAGAAGTATCAATGTTCTAAAAAATAAATTGGCTATTAAAAAGTATGGCAGCAAGGGTAAGAATGGGGTAATAGAAATATTTACTGACAATCAAACGCCAACTGATGCAACTACACAAAATAATCAATTAAAAGGAAACATTATTTTTACTCAGGCTGAAACGCCGGCAAAGTTCCGCGGTGGTGTTGAAGCATGGATAGAATTTCTACAAAAGAATTTAAACACTGATATTCCATTAATGAATAAAGCGCCGGAAGGAAAATATATAGTAGTTTTATTAATTAATTTTGATAAAAATGGAAAAATTGTAGATGTAATGATAAAAAAGGATCCCGGATATGGCACGGGTGCCGAGGCTTTACGTGTAGTAGAATTATCTCCCGATTGGAGTCCTGCTATGCAAAATGGTATTCCGGTAAATTGCAAACAAGAACAGCCAATTACATTTGTGGTAGCAAACTAATTGAATGCGTGCCTGCTATTTTGTGCTATATTCATACTAGTAAAATTGTGGAGATTAAATTTTAAATGCAGTTATGATTATTTAATGCTCAATTTGTATTTTCACA
>JAKAKY010000228.1 GCA_021824365.1 Bacteroidota bacterium
CGCTGCTTCACTTCATTTTGATTGCGGGCAATTAAAACCTTCTCAAGTAGTTCCTGATAGTGGGGTTGAATAGCGGGTAGCATAAACGATATATTTGATAGGAGAAACTTAAAGGTATTACTTTTCCGTTAGTTAATCGATAAATACCCTCAAATATTTGTACACTATTATTTTACTTTCTTTTTAATGGTATCCTAACAAAAAAAGGATACGCTAAGCAGCAGTCATCTATTGGTGACATTCATTTAAGCGTTCGGAAACAATTTTTTGCTTGTTTATTGGTAAAGAATGCCATCTGTGCCATTTTTTTGAATAACTGAACATGATAACTGCAAGCAATATGGTGTTATATCATTGCTTAAATTTTAATCCAGCACTTTAATAAATTATCCATTCTTGTATCGACCAATGTAAAATTGCGTGGAACTTCATTTTCTAAGCTGTGAAAAGTAACTAATTTGGTGCCTGCAGGCTTTGTTTCCAATTGTTTATAAAGGTATCGGTTGTAATAATTGTAGAGTTCTAATGAATAATCAATGCTTTCATCAATTTTATCAGTACCTGCAATATTCTCAAAAAATGCATTATAAAAATAAAAGTGATCATAATTGTTGAAGTTCAATTGTGTAAAATTTCCCTCAATAAAAAAAACATTATCCAGTCCTAATTTTATTTGTGCATTTTCTGCTACTTCAATCAAACTTTTTCTTTGCTCTACCCCATAAAAAAAAGCATTGGGTTTGTAGTGTCCGGCTACTAAACAAAATTTACCGGCTCCGCTTCCTATGTCTAATATTTTTTCATTCTTTTCACTAACTAAAAACTCGGCAGCTATGCGGGCAACTTCAATGGGTGTCCAGTGTTTTTTGGCGAGTAATTGTATTTTTTTAGTATATAACTGATGAAAGGTATCATCGTTTTCAAACCATTTTTCTTTCGCATTTTTAACGTAAATCTTATCCATAGTAATTTGTTTGTGGCAGTTATTCCTGCAAAAAAGCAAAACATTAAATGTTCATACATCAAAGTTAATCATAGAGGCAGGCTAAAAATGTGAAAGTTTTCATTCAGAAAAGTAATATTTGTCAATTCTAAACAAATAACTTTGAAACTGTATGAGTATACAACAAAAATTTTCAATTGATCAATGGGACTTTAAGAGTGAGTCTGTTCTGGTGAATTTGCCAGAAGAAGATAAGGCCATATTACTGGCGCACCAAACGGAACAGGAGTATAATAAAGGCGAAATTATATTTAGAGAAAACAGTTATCCATCCGGTATTTTTTATGTTGTAAAAGGGAAGGTAAAAAAATATAAAATTGATAAAAATCGAAAAGAACATATTATTTACGTAGCCAATACCGGTGAGTTAATTGGTTTTCATGCCATCCTATCAGGTGATCGATTCCCTGATTCTGCTGCTGCTTTAGAAAAAAGTATTATTGCTTTTATACCTAAGGAAGATTTTTTACAAGCGTTAGCTGTGTCTACATTATTAAGCACTCGTTTATTAAAAACATTGAGTCACGAATTCGCCGTATTAGCCAATAGTTTAAGCATCATTGCTCAAAAATCGGTAAGGGAACGTTTGGCATTACAATTGGTAGTGTTAAGTGAAAAATATAAAGATCATTATGCGGAAGGAAGTACAGTTGAAATAAACATGAGCCGCGATGATTTAGCCAATTTGGTGGGTACTGCCAGAGAAAATGTAGTAAGAATTTTATCTGAATTTAAAGCAGAAGGCTGGCTAATAACTAAGGGCAGAATCATTATTATTCTGGATGTTGATGTTTTAATAAAAGTGGCGAATATGTAAGTGTAGTTGCTGATTTTTAAAATTCCTATTCTGTTTTTAAGGAGATGGTTACTGATTTTCAGCCAGTTATATGCTTTGTCTTTTTGAAAATTGCCTTGAGATAAGCATTGTACTGACATTGCAGGCTGCTTAAAAGAAATCTATTCAAAGAAAATATTTTTGAAAAAGCCATACAAGGCAATCAAAAATTATGGATATGCCATTATTTCATATATTATTATAGCTGCATAGGCTTTATGCAACTAAATGCGGTTGCAATTGTTGCATAATCAAATTTTTAGGTACTACACCACTTTGCCGCCACAATATTTTTCCTTCTTTAAATAAAATTAAAGTAGGCACTCCCTGAATTTGGTATTTAGCAGCCAATGCAGGGTTTTTGTCCACATTTATTTTTATAACTCTGGCTGCATTGCCGGCTGATCTGGCTACTTCCTGCAGGGTAGGAGCCATCATTTTACAGGGGCCACACCATTCTGCAAAAAAATCGACCAATACGGGTTTGGTACCTGCAATAATTTGATTGAAATTTCCGGTCATATATTCATGATTTAATAATTAAAAAATTTTCTAAGCTACATTTTTGGCTTCAGCCAACAAACTTTTTTGTTTGGCAGAAAGCTTTTGCGGAATGAGCGCATGCAGTGTTATATACAAATCTCCAAATGTACCGGGTTGATTATATACCGGCATTCCTTTACTTTTTAAGCGCATCACTTTTCCATTTGCACTGCATTCAGGCAATGTTAAACTGATTTTGCCACCTAAAGTGATTACTTCTTGCTTACCTCCCAATAGCAGTGTAAATACATCTACCTGTAAATCCATATACAGGTCATTTTCTTTGCGGGTAAATACGGCATTGGGTTGTACGTGTACATTAATGAATAAATCGCCGGCTTTACCCGTATTGTTTTTCATCCCTTTTCCTTTGGCTTTTAACTGTAACCCTTCATATGCACCAGGCTTAATATTCAACTTTATTTTTTCTGTGCCTGTGCTAATTAATCTTTCTGTGCCACTGTATGCTTCCTGTAAAGTAATAGTTACATCTCCGGTTAAATCTGAAGGCTTTGATTCATATTGGCTGCTGCCAAATGGGTTGCGTGATTTTGTTTTTTTGCCACCCATACCGCCAAAAAATGCTTCAAAGAAATCGGAAAATCCGGAACCACCTCCACCAAAAAATTCAGAAGGATCTCCCTGGAACTGATAATATTGCCCCCCGGCATTATTACCTGCCTGTCCGCCAAAAGGATTGCCTGAATAACCACTTTGTTCGTATTGTTTCCAATTGGCGCCTAAGGTGTCATATTTTTTTCTTTTTTCAGGGTCACCCAATACCTCATAGGCTTCATTAATCTGCTTAAATTTATCTTCCGCTTCTTTGTTATTGGGGTTTTTATCGGGGTGATATTTAACTGCCAATTTGCGATAGGCTTTTTTTATTTCATCGGCAGAGGCAGATTTACTTACACCTAACAAGCTATAATAATCCTGATATTGCATATATTCTTGTTTACAGATAAAGTTAAACCTGTTTTGATGTTTTTTAACTGATAAACCTCATCATTTCCTAAAAGTGTTTATTTATTTTAAAAAGCCTGTACCTGTAAAAAGAAAAGGGGTTGTGCATTTACTATTGCAGTAAGCACAACCCGTTCTTTTTTAAAATTTCGGCTTAAGCAATAGAAATGGTTTTAGCCGGTTTGGGTTTAGCTTCTTCCTTTTTCGGAATGTAAATGTTTAAAATACCCTCTTTGTACCGGGCTGTAATTTTTTCATCATCAGCAGTATCGGGCAAACTGAAGCTGCGTTGAAAGCTTTGGTAGTTGAATTCTTTCCTGCTGTAATTGGCTTTTTTCTCCTCTTTTTCTTCTTTAGCTTCTGCAGTAATGGTGAGCACCTGCTTGTCTAAATTTACTTTAAAATCTTCTTTTTTCATGCCGGGTGCTGCCATTTCAACTGTGTAACCATTGTCGTCTTCTTTAATGTTTACTTTAGGAAGTGTACTACCTTCGCCCGAAAAATTACGGAGGCCCCAATCTGCCCAATCATTAGTCAGGAAATCATCTAACAACCTGTTAAAAACAGGAGTCATGTTGTTGTTTTTTACGAGTGTCATAGTTGTATCATTTTAGAAGTGAATAATTAACTGTAATATTAATATTTCAGCTTTTGTATACATTTAAGTTATCAAACTCTGTGCAATTCTAACTTTTCAATACTTTTTGACAGTTGAATTGAATAAATTAAGAAAAAATGACATTTTACAGTAAAACTGCTGTATTTCTGTCAGTTTTATTGAAATGAAATCAGGTTGCAAAAG
>JAKAKY010000229.1 GCA_021824365.1 Bacteroidota bacterium
CTTATCAACTTCCGATTCGATAGTTGAACTACCAATGGTTTTAATAACCTTGTATTTGCCACTGCTCTTGTCAATTACCTGAACACTGACAACATCTGATTTATTCTTTTTCCTGCGCCAATACATGACATGATGCAAAGCTAATCTGACCTGGCCGGGACACCCAAAACAAAATAAAAAATCCGGTATTTTCAAGGGTTTTAGCGTGTTAATTAATCATTTTTACAAAAATTGATGAAGTCAGGAAAGGTACCTGAGCTATCGAAGTTTTACCAGAAATGCAGCGGCCATCGGCTTAAAAAATTTTACATACAACCTGTTCCGTTTAGTGCAATTAAAGTAAAGGTGAAACTTAGAAATTAAGGATACGTGTGCCCTCTTTTCAAAAAGAGGCATAAATAAATGAACGAATTGAAATAAGCGCTTAAAAAAATTGAATACCACACAGCATTAAATCAAAAAAGCATCAAAAAATAACCTAAAAAAAATCAATCAGTAAAAAAGGGCTATTAGAGATGCCCTTAAATCATTTGCTCTTTAATAGCATAAAATATGATTTAAATCGATTATTAACTCTTTCGTACCAAAGCTATGAAAGTGCACTTTACTCGCATTTAGGAGGCTGTCTCAAAAGGGCAGCCTCTTTTCTTTTAAAGTTTTGCCCCAACGGACATAAAGAATGTTCTGCCATCAGCCGGTAAAGCACCAGGTCCTGGGTAACCGCCAGCGCGTCGGGTGAAATATTTTTCATCAAATAAATTATTTATCCCTGCTTTCAGATTCAGACCTTTTAAGAATTTATAGGTAGCTGTTAAATCAGTTACAGTATAAGCAGATATTAAACCAGTATTGCCGTTTGCTGAGGGTGTAACTGTATTATTGGCATCGCTGAAGGTTTCTCCAACATTGCTTACCTGAGCGGTTAATAAAAATCCTTTGTAGCCGCCGGTTAAACCCACACGGATTATATTGGTTGGTGCGTTCTCCACCTTCTTTCCTTTTGTATTAGCTTCTTTATGGTTGCCACTGTATTTGGCATCTGTATATCCATAAGAGCCAAAAATAATTAAGTCGCTATACTGGCTTTTCCCCAATGCCCTGATGGGATTAAATTCTACATACCCTTCAAACCCTTTGCTGGTGCTGCTACCAACATTTGTAATAAGACGATATGAAGGTGTTCCGCTAACAGTAACTGTACCTACACGGTTATCATACTGCAAGTAAAATCCGCTTATGTCAAACTGCAGAAAATTTTTCACTTTGCCACGGTAACCCAAATCAATATTGTATCCTTTTGCATCTTTCAAATCAGGGTCAACCACATCAGTTGTTGGCGGTGCCTGCAGATTTGCAAACTGAATTGGACGATAAGCCTGAGAAAAATTTGCATATACTTCAGTGGTCTTCGTGATATGGTACTCCGTTCCAATACCTGCAAGAACGAAACTTCTGTCTCTTGTAATATTTTGTAAGATTATTTCGACGCCACCGGATGTATATCCATTGCGGCCGGAAGATGAACCTTCAAGCCACTCATATCTGATTCCGGGTATAATCAAAAACTTATCGCTGATGCGAAAAATATTTTCCGCAAATACCGCTGCATTTCCGGATTTAAAAGTAATATCACGGGGGTAATTGCCCGTTACGGTAACATCATATTCTGTGCCTGTTGTTCCTTCACCATCCGCCTGCCTGGTGGTAATACCGGTATATAAACGAATACCACCCGATAAAGTATTTTTCATTTTGCCCAGGTGATAATCAGTAATAATACGGCTTTCCATTCCATAGTTCCTATATTGGTCAATAGTTACCATCCTGTTGCTGTAGCTAAGCGTTGTAGGGTTAATACTGTCTTTTGTGGTGATGGATTGCAAAAAGCCAACACTGTTTCTGTCGCCAATGGTTCCAAATAATTTCGTATTCCACCGGGTGTTTTCATTGATTTGGTAGTTGGCGATTAGGGCAGGGGTTGTCCAGGTTATATCAAACCAATTACGGCTGCGGAAACTCTGCCGTGCATCCTGTTTCATTTGTACATCTGTTAAACCACCAGGTTGCTGGCTGCGGATGTGCGAACGCATCACTTCAACCGTTAATGAAAAATTTTTAGTTAAATTATAGGTTACAGTACCATAGCCTGCATTGGTGAAATAGCGGCTGTTTTCTCTCCATCCGTATCCATTACGATGGTCGAAGAATGTATAATAATGAACTTTACCCTTTTTTCCACCAATAGCATTAAAGCTGTTGAATAATCCATTGCTTCCAACCGTTTGCTGCGTTTCAAATTCAAAAGGTTTGTTTATTTCACTACCATTTCTGAGAATATAATTTACCAATCCGCCAAACTGAGGGCCATATTGCAATGAACCCTGCCCTCTTACTATTTCTATTCGTTGCACAGCTTGTAGTTGCGGGTTATAATATGCTTCAGGATAACCAAAAGGGTCCGCAGCAATATCATAACCATTTTGCCGCACATTAAACTCCCAACTCCGGTTAGGGCTTAATCCTCGGGCCGCAATACCAATCTGAATTCCGCTGGGGTCACTTTCCCATATATGAATGCCGGGTACTTTGGCAAGAACCTGCCGCATATTATTAGTTACTACATTTCCCTGTACATTGTCCAGCACAATCAAAGCATTTTTTTTACCTGCATAAATATTTGTTCCAACAATTTCAGGCATTTGCTGATAATCACTTTTGCTGTTCCTGCCTACTATCGTTATATCGGGCAGGCTTTTTATATGCAACGTATCGCTATTTTCTTTTTGGGTTTGCGCATTAACTACATTTAATGTCAGCATCATTAAACACAAAACAATTTTTCTTTTACGCATAAGTGTGATTTTGAGTGGCAAAAATGCAGATGCTTTGTACAATACCGCTTATGCAAAAAGGAAATAGAGTTATGCAATGCGGAAATGTTGGATTTTCTATGAAATAAGTTACCCCAGGCAACCTGTTTTTTGTTTTACCTGTATCATAAATTGCGGTTGTTATTAAACTATAAAATTCGTTCAGAAAATGGCTTAGTTGAGTAATTCGAAGATGCGGTGTATAGATTACTAAATTAATTTAGTATATTTATTGATGGTAAAGCGAACAGCAATTACTCTTTCACAGGAAGAGATACAAGAGTTAGAAACAATTACAAGAAGCACCAAAGCTGAGAGCCATCATGTTCAAAGGGCCAAAATTATCTTAGACTGGCATAAAGGCAAAAGCTTTGCAGAAACGCAAGTTCCACCGGGTGTGAGCCAGGTTATCATCAATAAATGGCGTAAGCGTTTTGCGGCAGTTGGCATAAAAGGGGGCTATCTGATGCACCCCATAGTGGTAAACCATCTGTGTTGATGGCCGTACAAAAAGCAAAAGTAATAAAGCTGGCCACCAGTAAGCCAACAAAGGACTATACCTCGTGGAGCCAAAGACGCATAGCAAGGGAAACAGGCATGAGCTAAAGCAAGGTACAGCAACTGCTCAGTCAGGCTGATTTAAAACCTCGTAAAATCGAATACTGGTGTGGTAAGCGTACAGACCCGGAATTTGAATCCAAAATGATAAACATTGCCGGCCTGTAAATGAATCCACCAGAAAATGCTCTTGTAATAAGTGTTGACGGGAAAACTCAGATACAGGCACTTGCCAGAACACAACCAATATTGCCCTTAAAAGAGAAAGCACCCAAACGCTTAACCGCAACATATAAGCGTAACGACACCGTGGCTCTTATTGCGGCATTAGCAGTTCATAAAGGAGATATTACGGCAAAGACGATGGATAAGAATACCGCCCAAAACTTTCTTCAATTTCTCAAACAACTCTGTCGAAAATATCGCAGAAAGCACCTGCATGTTATTGCAGATAATCTCACTGTACATAAACATAAAATGGTGCGTGAGTAGATTGAATCTAAAAGCAGAATGACATTGCATTTTACGCCAGCTTATTCTTTATGATTTAATAAAATTTAAATTTTATTAAATCATAAATTAGCGTTTTGATGTTGCAAACATAAGTTCTTTGAAAGTATTGTCAATATTGAGTTTGCAGAGATTTAGTCTTGGAAACGATTTAAATTTTTGGAATCTTTGGATTTTTTAATTCATTGATTTTCAAAGATTATGAA
>JAKAKY010000230.1 GCA_021824365.1 Bacteroidota bacterium
CAAAGAATTAAGTGATGTATTGTTGCAGGATTCTGCACAAATACAATGCGATGATACCAAATTCATTAATAAAAAAAGAGCTAAACAAGGTTTGCCGCTTTATGAACCTTTATACGATTTAGATGATGCTTCGAAAGCATTTGATTATTTTAATTTGGTGGAATACGATGTATGGACAACCATTGAAAAAGGCATTGATTTATTGTTTACCGATACCGGGCATATTATTGGCAGCGCAGCCATGCATTTGCGTATTACAGAAAAAGGTATCACTAAGCAAATTACATTTAGTGGAGATGTGGGCAGGTATAATGATGCTATTTTGCGTTCACCACAAACCTTTTCCCAACCAGATTATATTATTTTAGAAAGTACTTATGGGAATAAATTGCATGATGAAGCGCATGGTATTGCCGATACTTTATTGCATTGGATTGAACATACTTGTATTGAAAAAAAGGGAAAACTAATTATACCTGCATTTAGCGTTGGGCGTACACAGGAATTATTGTATGCAATGAATCAATTATCGCTTGAGAAGAGATTGCCTAAAGTAGCTTTTTATGTTGATAGCCCTTTGAGCAGAGAAGCTACTCAGGTGGTAAAATCCTATCCGCAGTATTTCAACAGCCGCATCAGAAAAGTAATGGAGCACGATCAGGATCCTTTTGATTTTCCCGGATTAAGTTTTATTAAAACCGTAGATGAAAGCAAAGCGCTGAACTATAAAACAGAACCCTGTGTGATTATTTCTGCCAGCGGTATGGCCGATGCGGGAAGAGTAAAACACCATATTTTAAACAACATCAATGATAATAAAAACACGATATTAATGGTGGGTTATTGTGAGCCGCATACCTTAGGCGGACGCTTATTGGCCGGTGCAAAAGAAGTGAAAATTTTTGGCGATTTTTATAAAGTAATAGCTGAGGTAGGCGAAATGCATAGCATGAGTGCTCATGGCGATTATGATGATTTGTTACAGTTTATTGCCTGCCAGCAAAGAGATTTAGTGCGCATTTTATTTTTAGTACATGGCGAATATGATGTGCAGCAGGATTTTAGAAACCGCTTAGTGCGAAAAGGATTTAAAGAAGTGATAATACCTGCAATACATACTGAACATTTGTTAGATTAGGCAATGGATTGAGATAAAGGCAATACTATTTGCATGCCTGATACCGGGAAACAAAATATTTTGATGATTAATGATTTGCCGTGCTAAAAAAATCAACCATACAGTTGTTACGCTTTCCATTCTCGTTTTTTTTAATGCCTGTATTTTGGTTTGCATTGTTATTTGTTAACACTGTTCAATGGCTTAATGTACTTCTGATATTTATCATTATTCATGTTTTAATGTATCCTGCCAGTAATGCCTATAATAGTTATATGGATAAGGATACTGACAGTATAGGAGGCATTGCGCAACCACTATTACCCACAAAACAACTATTTTATGTTTCAGTTTTCATGGATGTTCTGGCAGTAATAGGGGCATTTTGGTTAAATGTTTCCGTAGGTTATTGTGTATTGGTGTATATTATTTTTTCCCGATTATATAGTTATAGAAGCATTCGTTTAAAAAAATATCCGGTTCTTGGATTTCTTACCGTTGTGTTGAATCAGGGTGGATTGATTTTTTTTACAGTTTACAAAGTGGCATCACTTCAACCTGCTGTATCTGTTCCTTTAATTGGAATAGTAATTGCCATATTATTGATTGGTGGTTTTTATCCTATTACCCAGGTATACCAACATGCAGCCGATAAAGCGGATGGCGTAACCACCCTCTCTATGTTATTGGGAGTACGAGGTACTTTTTTATTTTGCATGGTGATGTATGTTCTGGCTTTTCTGGGTATGTGGTATTATTTTACATCCATTGGGGCAATTCACACGTTTATTATTATACAGTTATTTTTTGTGCCGGTATTAGTGTATTTTTTTTATTGGATGCATTTGGTATGGAAAGATGTTAATGATGCAAACTTTAAACAAACCATGCGTATGAACTGGATTGCAGCTACATTTACCAATATGGCTTTCATTTTTGTACTTATACAACAACACATTGGCTAATATTATTTCTATAGGAACCGCAGTGCCTGAATATTGTCATCAGCAAGCCGATATTCTGCAGTTTATGCAGCAGATGTATGGTTTGAATGAAAAACAGAAACGTATTCTCGCTTTTTTGTATCGCCAAAGTGGTATACGTCAGCGGTACTCGGTTTTGCATGATTTTTCTGAAAAAGAATTACAGCTGCATCAACTATTCACAGCACAAAACGGGAATCTTTCAGTGGCCAGGCGAATGGAAATTTACCAGTCTTTAGCACCGGAACTGGCATTGAGATCCATTCAAAATTGTTTGGATGGTGTGTTAGAACCACATCAAATTACACATTTTATTACGGTAAGTTGTACCGGCATGAGTGCACCGGGTATTGATTTACAATTAACAGAAATGCTGCACCTGCCCGATACGGTTTTTCGTACATCAGTTAATTTTATGGGTTGTTATGCTGCTATTCATGCATTAAAAATGGCTCATTACATTTGTACTACTGAACCCGATGCTGTTGTAGTAATTGTTGCAGTAGAATTATGCACCCTTCATTTTCAACCGGAATTTACAGAAGAAAATGCAGCCAGTAGTTTATTGTTTGCGGATGGTGCAGCCGCAGTGCTGGTTACTAATCAATTTTTCCAAAACAATAATCGGCCAATAGTTCAACTCGACAATTTTTATGCTAAAATTGAATGGAAAGGGAAAAATGGTATGGCATGGCAAATTGGTAATCATGGTTTTGAAATGACACTGAGTAGTTTTATTCCTTCCATTATAGAGAGTGATATTGAAGCATTAGTAAACGCTGCATTACAAAAGAGTGGTTATACTTTAAGGGATGTACAGCATTGGTGCTTACATCCCGGTGGAAGAAAAATTATTGATGTAATTGAAAAAAAATTACAGCTACGCCGTGAAAAAACAACACCTTCCCGATTTGTTTTAGAAAATTTTGGTAATATGTCTTCACCAACCATATTATTTGTATTAAAAGAAATGATGCAACATAAGCCATTACATCCGGAACCTGTTTTTGGAATTGCATTTGGTCCGGGTTTAACCATAGAAACTTTTACTGCACAACTGATATGAATTTGCGTAAACGCACATACCAACCTGAATTGTTAGATGCGGAAAATATTCTGTTTGAAGCTATTCGGCTAAATATGCAGGAGTTGAATTTTATTAATACCTGGTTGGGTGGCCATGCTATTACCGTAAAAGGATTTAAACAATTTATTGGAAATCGGCAACAATTAACTGTATGCGAAATGGGTTGTGGCGGGGGTGATAATTTAAAGGCGATTGCTTCATTTTGTAAGCAACGGCAAATAGCACTTACTGTAATTGGTATTGATAAAAATGCCTCATGTATTGAAGTGGCCCGGCAATTACAAGGCAATTGGGTGGATGCCCAATGGATAGTTGCTGATTATGCTTCTGTTCAATTTATTCAAAAACCTGATATTATATTTTCAAGTTTATTCTGTCATCATTTTACCGAAGTGCAATTAAATTTTCAATTACAATGGATGCAGCAGAATAGCCGCTTAGGTTTTTTTATCAATGACTTGCATAGAAATTACATGGCCTACTATTCCATTCTGTTTCTTACAAAACTATTTTCCAAATCTTACTTAGTTAAGCATGATGCACCACTGAGCGTGGCCCGTGGGTGGATAAAAAAAGAATGGAAAACTTTATTGCAATTAGCAGGCATTAATCATTATGTTATTACTTGGGAATGGGCATTTCGTTATTTAATTATTATACATCATGCTAACTGCTATTGATTTTGATGTGGCCATTATTGGGGGTGGTTTGGGCGGATTAACACTGGCCATTCAATGTGCCAATGCAGGATATAGTGTGGCACTTTTTGAAAAAGAACAATACCCATTTCATAAGGTTTGTGGTGAATATGTTAGTAATGAAAGTAAACCTTTTTTAACCCAGTTGGGTATACCGCTGGAAGAATGGAATTTACCTGTTATTCAACAATTATTAATAACCGATGTAAAAGGTAAAGCATACCCATTTGCATTAGATTTAGGCGGATTTGGTATTA
>JAKAKY010000231.1 GCA_021824365.1 Bacteroidota bacterium
TGCTTCTTTGGCAGAATCGTATTCCGCATTTTCTTTTAAATCGCCTTTTTCCCGGGCCTCTGCAATGGCTCTCGCTGCAGCCGGGCGATCAACTGCTTTCATGCGTTGTAATTCTTCCCGCATTTTCTCAAAAGTTTCTTTAGTTACATATTCACTCATAGCCAACGTTTTTAGTAGACATAAAAAAATACAACGCTACACATTCCTGTAGCGTTGCAGTGAAAACAAAATTAAGCATTTTATGTGAAAAAACATACTCATTACAAAAATGATGGCTTTATCTTAAGCAGCTATCTTTTGGGTATTAAGGCACTGTGTTAAAAAAATAAGGATAATATGCACTATTATCAACCATCTGCTACATTTGTTGTTATTGAATCACATGGAACCCATTATTCAGGTACAAAACCTTTCTAAACAGTTTGGTAATATTGCAGCCGTTAATAACCTTTCTTTCGAGGTACCAACAGGAGCTATTTATGGTTTTTTAGGACAGAATGGTGCCGGTAAAAGTACCACCATCCGCATGTTGCTTTCCCTCATTACCCCAACGGATGGTAACATTCGTATTTTTGGAATGCCCTTGCAACAACATCGTAAAGAAATTTTTAAAAATGTGGGTGCTATTATTGAAAGACCCGATTTATATGGCTATTTATCAGCTTATGATAACTTAAAAATGTTTGCCAAATTAAATGGCATGCAACCTACCCATCAACAATTAATGAACCAATTAGATCAGGTTGGTTTAGCGGATAGGGCAAAAAATAAGGTAAAAACATTTTCGCAGGGCATGAAGCAAAGGTTAGGTATTGGTATTGCTTTAATACATAACCCGTCGCTTATTATACTGGATGAACCCACTAATGGTTTAGACCCACAGGGTATTGCAGATATTAGAAGACTGATTATACAATTAAGCAAAGAACAGCAAAAAACCGTTTTGCTCTCTTCCCACTTATTAAACGAAATTGAGCAGATGGCTACCCATATTTTAATTATTGATAAGGGGAAAAAAATTATTGCCGATAGCGCCAAAGCACTCTTTAATCCGGCTGAAACTATGGTAGAAATGGCCACTACTGATAATATTACTGCATTGGCTATCCTAAAAAATTCAAAATGGCAATCCGCAATTCAATTGAACAGGGGACCTAATATTTTTCTAAAAATGCATTACAATCAAATACCTGCGTTTAACAGTGATTTATTCCATCTCAACATTCAATTAGTTATGCTGCAACCACGGCATAGCTTAGAAGATTATTTTTTACAGGTTACCGCCAATAGCCCTTCAGATACCCTTATTCTAAATCATTAATATTTTATTGAATGTTTACATTGCTGCAAGTAGAATTGTATAAAATTTTTAAACGGCCCAGAACCTATATTGCCTTTATTGCCATAGCAGGTTTGATTGGCATCATACAACTTGGCTTGAAATTAGATGGCGATGCCTATATTAATTTCGTAATGAGCAACGCAGAACAATCTTTTACTTTTGATGGTAAACTATTGAATGGCTATTTAGTCTGCTATATTATTTTACAATTATTATTGGTACATGTGCCATTACTCATAGCATTGATTGCTGCCGATATGATTAGCGGCGAAGCCAATATGGGCACATTACGACTAATGCTTACGCAACCAGTTAGCAGGTTTGAAATAATGATGGTCAAATTTACTGCGGCAGCCATTTACACCTTATTATTATTAGTTTGGATGGCTGTTTTAGCGCTTTTTGTTAGCATGGGGCTGTTTGGCACCGACGATTTAATTATCCAAAAAACCCGATACTTAGTACAATTAAGCAACGATGATGTGTTTTGGCGTTATATTGGCGCATTTGGTTTTGCCTTATTGGCCATGCTAACGGTAGCGGCTTTAGGTTTTTTATTATCCGTATTTGCCGAAAACTCTATTGGGCCCATTGTAGCTACTATTAGTATTATTATATTCTTTACCATCTTAAGTACTATGAGTATTCCTATTTTTCAAAAAATTCAACCTTATTTGTTTACTACACACATGGTTGCGTGGAAAGAATTTTTTGATTTAAAAGTTAATGCAGATAATACGGCCTTAAAAGGTACACTACAAAACAAAAGCCAAATCATTCAATCGGCCTGGATATTGGTAGCGCATATTGTACTATTTGTTGGCGTGGCCATGTTTGTTTTTAAACGGAAGGATATATTAACTTAATTAAACGATATTGATAATCACTGAAACTATATGGACATGACGAGATTTAAAATTGTATTTGCTGTTTTACTGTTAGCATTGCATGCACAAATCAGTTTTGCACAAGATGAAACCGCATTGGTAGAAAAATTAAAACAAAAGTTAGATCAGGTACATGATTATGTTGCTACCGGACGCATGAAAACAGATGTTGCCTTTATTAAAGCCCCTGTTGGCAATGTAAAAATTTATTACCAACAACCCGATTATTTTAAATTAATTCGCAAAAGTGGCATCTCTATTTTACCAAAAGGTGGGGTTACGGTAAACATGAATGCCATTATGGCTACCAAAAGTTATGTGGCCTTATTTGCAGGCAATGCCATTACGGATGGCTTTCCAACTAAAATTGTAAAGCTGTTACCTATGAATGAAAATAATGATATTGTTTTAACCACCTTATACATTGATGAAAAAAACCTGCTGATTAGAAAGGCAATTACCACAACCAAAGAAAATGGTACTTACCAGATGAATATGCAATATGGCCGATACAGTAATTGGGGATTACCGGATAAAGTGATTTTTACCTTTAATACACAAGACTATAAAATACCCAAAGGCGTTACGCTTGAAATGGATGAACCCCTTACAGATGCAGATAGAAAAAGAATGCAACAAAAAAACGGAAGGGTTGAAATTGATTATACTACTTACAGCATTAACAAAGGTTTACCGCCGGGGGTATTTTGAATCATTAGTAAACCGCTACATTCCAGCTTCTGATAAATTTTGTATGAGGTACCAATACCCGGATCCCTTCTTTTTGAACCAGTTGCTGATTAGAATGATTACTATCAGCTACCCCACACCAAGGCTCAATACAAACAAAATCAGCATCTTTGGCAGCCCAAATACCTAAGTATGGAAAATCGGGAAATTGTAAATTAATACCATGTTTGTTTTTTGTGTTGTGCAATCGAACACTTTCTGAATGCAGGTGCTTAAATACCAAAGCATCCTTATAAAACAACGATTTGTGCAGCGCAATTGTAGGGCTATTTTGTAGAAAAGGAACAGGTACTTCCTGCAACAAGCCCCCATCCGTTAGTGGCCAAATACCTGCATTTTCAGTTTGACTGAATTGCAAAAAATAATCTTCATAAACTGTATCGGCGGTAAGTGGCACTGCAAATGCAGGATGTGCCCCTAATGAGAAATACATATTAACTGAATCAATATTTTCAACGGTATATTCCACCATTAGGCAATTAGTTACAATGGTATATTGAATGGTAAACACAAACCGAAATGGATACACCTGCAAAGTTTCTGGAGAATCGGTTAACACTAACTGAATGGCATTGTCAGTTTGTTGCTGCACCTTAAAAACCATATCTCTTGCAAAACCATGGCGGTTTAAATAATAGGCTTTTTCATTATAATAATAGGTGTTTTGTTTTAACCCACCAACAATAGGAAATAAAACGGGGCTTTTCTTAGCCCAGAAAGCAGTATCCCCATTCCATAAATAATCTATTTGATTTTCAGTATGATAAATGCATTGCAGTTCAGCACCTTTATCGGCAATTTGTACCTGAAGAATTGAGTTGTTAATCGTATAAACAGCCATATAATGCATTAAAATTATTCTTCAACTTTTTCATCTACCGCATTGGCCAAAATTCTGGCACTCATTTTTTTCATTGGGTTAGCACGGGCATCTTTATACCCCTGCCGGGTTCTAATTATATCAACTGCTTCAAAAACAGCAGCAGCAAATGAAGCATGATCGGCTTTGCCTTTCCCTGCAATATCAAAAGCCGTGCCGTGGTCAGGGCTGGTTCTTACAGTTGGCAAGCCTGCTGTATAATTAATGCCTTCGCCAATGGCGAGTGATTTGAATGGAATCAGGCCTTGATCGTGGTACATG
>JAKAKY010000036.1 GCA_021824365.1 Bacteroidota bacterium
CGCCCATTCATTATCATGATCTATATCTAAAAGCTGGTATTGATTTACCCGTTTCTCAAAATATACTTTTCCTGCTTCTACAAAATTAACTTGCGCTGATGCCTGAATAGTAAGTAGCATAACTAAAGAAAAGAAAAACATATTTTTCATAACTAATAACATATTGATATTTTTATTTTATTAATTTATTGAGCCGGTTTACCATTTTTATTAAAATTATATGCAAGGCTCAGCAAAAAATATCGTTGAATGGTTTGTTGTGTGGTTTGTGCAATAAAGTTACTGCTGATATTTCGGTTGATACCTTTATTCTGATTCAATAAATCATTCACAGAAAATTTTAACTCCCAGTTATCATTTTTGGAAAAAGTTTTTTTGAGTGAGGCATTTACTAAATACACATCTGCATTGCCGGTAAATACACTTGTTTTTTCATAAATGGTGATGTTGCTGTTGGCTTCAAAATATAATTTAGCCGGTAGTTTAGCAGTAAAATTGATGTAAGGGGTATAGCTCCAGTAACGGGTAATATTGTTGGGGCTAATGGATGAGCGGGAATAGTTTCGGGAGAAATCTGCATTTACATAAAAGTTTACATTTTTGTTGCTCCATCTGCCAAAATATACACCAAAATTGATATTTCGGTTATCATTAATATTCTTTTTACCATTAATAAAATTAATGTAACGGTTAACTCCAGGCGTGCTGCTAAAACCGCCAATCCAGGTAGGCACTATTTCAAAACTATAAAACATAAATATATTGCCACTGTAATTGCCATCAACATTTACCGCCTGATTTATCCTACGTCCCGAACTATCTACCGTACTAGATGAGCTAATAGCATTGTTTGTTAAATTAAAATTACCACTAACGTAAATATTCCTGCTTTTTAATACTTTGAAATCAGATACCGATAATTGAAAACGATGATTAAACTCCTGTTTTAAATTGGGGTTTCCAATATTAATGTTCAATGGGTCAGTATTATCAACAAAAGGTTGAATTTGAACCAAACTGGGATTTCGGGTAGAGCCGGTATAAGTTAAACTAATTTTTCTTTGTGTTTTGGGTGTAAAATTAACAGATGCTGTGGGCAAAAAATTGGTGAATTGAATAGTGCGGTTGGTGTTTTGTAATATATCATTTAAACGAAACGAAGTAATGCCTATACCTGTACCCGCTGAAAAATTAAATTTTTTGGCATTGTATCTGAAGGTAGCACCACCGGACTGGCTGTTAATGTTGTATTTAAAATGATTGGTGAGTGAATCAACACCAATATCATATTGTCCGTTAACACTATCTTTCGCAAAGGTATTTCTGATGGCATCATTCCCTGAAAAACCAAAGCGATAGTTCAACTCTAAAAATATTTTTTTCCATAAAGGCTCTGTGTAAACAAATTTTCCATCTACTCCGGAAAGGTTTTCGCTATTGGTTTTGTACTGATTAATATTTTGTGCGGAAGATAAAAATCCTGTTTTATCGTAAAAACTATTTTGTGCTGTCAAAAATCCTGTATTATTTCTGCCCGAAAAATTAAGATTACCATTAAAAGAAAGTGTTCTGCCTGCTTTTTTATATTTCTTTCGCCAAAAAATATTGCTTAAAAAATTATTTTCTGTTCCATCTAATGTTGTGGTTCTGTCGGTTTGGTTGATGATTTGTCCTTCCTGACTAATAGATTGGCCGGTATAGAGATTATTGTCATTTCGTTTAATCTGCGAGCCGGTTACCGTAACTTTTAACGAACTGGTTGAATCAATTTGCCATTCGTAAACAGCATTCATTCTATGCCTTTGGCGTATATTATTGGCATTTTGTTGCACTTTGTTAATGAATGTAGTATCGGGTAAAATGTATTGAGTAATTGAATTGGTTTGCCCAACAATATTTAAATGGTTATATTGATAAGTGCCATTGATGTTTTGTTTATCTTCATTCCATTTATTACCATAGGTGGCACCAGCTGTGGTTGAGTTAGGCAATCCGGCACCACTGCTAAACTCATCACTGGTTTGGCTAATCCAAACACTACCATCATCTTGCACATCTGTATTTCTGTTTAAATCGTTTCCGTAATTGCTTTTTTCATTCCAGTTTAATGATTCGTATCGGGTATTATCGTTGGTAACATAAGCTGCAAATTTTCGTTTCTTCTGAAAAGAATTAACCATCGCTTTTTCATAATGATATTGTGTTGCATCGGTTCCGGCCTCTACCTTTCCAAAATAGCCTTTCTTTTTGTCTTCTTTTAAAGTTAGATTAATGGTTTTGGTTTTTTGACCATCATCAATTCCCGAAAAAACAGCCTGGTCGCTTTTTTTATCGTAAACCTGCACTTTATCTACATAATCTGCACGCAAATTTTGGGTTACTACTGCAGGGTCATCACTAAAAAATTCTTCTCCATCCACCAATACTTTTCGTACCCTTTCTCCCTGGGCTGTAATTTCTCCTTTGGCATTTACCTGAATGCCGGGTAACTGTTTCAAAAGGTCTTGAACATTTGCATTAGGGCCGGTATGAAAACTATCTGCTTTAAATTCGGTAGTATCTCCTCTCACTTTAATGGCAGCAACACGTTGTTGTACAATAATTTCTTGCAACAAATGTGCTTTTGTTTCTAAATAAATTGTACCCAAATCAATTACCGTTTGTCCGGGTTGTATGAATAATGTATCTATAAAATCAGCATAATTAGGGTACGAAACCATGATGAAGCTTTTAATACCGGGTAGTGTATTCAGTTCAAAACCGCCATTTTTATGGGAGCGGGTAAATTGTAACAAAACAGAATCATTAGCTCTTAAAACAGCTATTACTGCATTAGAAAGCGAAATATGCGCAGTTGTATCAGCAATGTTTCCCTTAATGGTAATGTTTTGTGCAGCAGTGTGCAGTGAAATGATTAAGATAAGGGATATTGGCAAAAATATTCTCATAAGCACAGTTCATATTAATAACTTCAATTCATTTTAAAAGCATAAATTGTAGTCGGTATTCAGTTAGTTAAATAAAGGTTAGTTATTTTTAATATTCGACAAAATAAGTAATATGTTTAATTCTGCAAAAAAAAATATTAAAAATTTTGGAGTCATTCAAAATCAGGTGGGTATTGCGGCTTTAAAGTCAGGGTTAATACCTCCGTATGAAACTGTGCAATTCGTTGATACTCAGCGTTCAGTGTGGAATTATTCTCTTTTCACAGACAAGGATATTACCAATTTTCAGCAGGGTACACATAATACGCTGTATCATTTATTCGGTAATAAACAATTAGAAGTGTCAGGTACAAAAGGTACCTATTTTGCCGTTTGGGCACCCAATGCAACGTTTGTGAGTGTTATTGGTTATTTTAATGAATGGGATAAAACTGCACATCCATTAATGGTGCGATTAGACCATTCGGGAATTTGGGAAGGATTTATACCGCATGTTAAAGCAGGTGATGCCTACAAATACCATATTGTTGGTTTTCAGGGTATGGAATTAGATAAAGGAGACCCCTTTGCACATTATTGGGAAAAAAGACCCTACACTGCTTCTATTGCCTGGCAAACAGATTTTAACTGGAAAGATGTTGAATGGATGCAAACCCGAAAAGAAAAAAACAGCTTAAATGCGCCTATTTCAGTTTATGAAATGCATTTAGCCAGTTGGATGCGACCAGATAAAAACAACGAAGAAGCGTACAATTCCTACTGCCAAATTACAGAAAGGCTGATTCCTTATTTAAAGAAAATGGGTTTTACACATGTTGAGTTTATGCCGGTTATGGAGCATCCGTTTGATGGAAGCTGGGGTTATCAGGGTACCGGTTATTTTGCACCTACTTCCCGTTTTGGTAATCCGCAGGAATTTGCGTTTTTAATTGATTCCCTGCATCAGGCAGGAATTGGTGTTTTTTTAGATTGGGTACCCTCTCATTTTCCTTACGATGCACATGGTTTGTTTATGTTTGATGGTACACATACCTATGAATATGCTGATATGCGCAAGGGCTATCATCCTGATTGGAGTTCTTATATTTTTAATTACAAACGTGGTGAAGTAAAAAGTTTTTTAATTAGTAATGCCCATTTTTGGTGCGATGCATTTCATGCAGATGGCCTGCGGGTTGATGCCGTTAGCTCTATTCTTCGGTTAGATTACAGTAGAAATGAAGGACAGTGGGAACCCAATGAATTTGGTGGCAATGGTAATTTAGAAGCCATTGCTTTTGTGAAAGATTTAAATGAAACCTTGTACCGCAATTTTCCCGATATACAAACCATTGCAGAAGAAGCAACAGACTGGCCAAAAATAAGTAAACCCACTTATGAAGGTGGATTAGGATTTGGTATGAAATGGATGATGGGATGGATGCACGATACATTAGATTATTTTAAAGCAGATCCCATATTTCGCTCCGTACTACAAGACAAATTTACATTTAGCATGATGTATTTTTTTAATGAAAATTTTATGCTGCCACTCAGTCATGATGAAGTAGTGCATGGTAAAAGCCCTATGATATACAAAATGCCTGGTGATGAATGGCAGAAATTTGCAAACCTGCGTACTTTATATGCATACATGTTTACCCATCCGGGGGCTAAATTACTATTCATGGGTAATGAGTTTGGAGTAACCAATGAATGGAATTATAAAAGCGAGTTACAATGGGAATTGTTGCAATATGCACCCCATGCAGGCTTACAACAATGCGTGCAGCAGCTTAACCATTTATACAAAAATGAACCTGCTTTGTTTGAATTACAATTTTCACCGGAAGGTTTTGAATGGGTTGATCTCAATCACAGATATGAATGTGTGATGGCATTTAAGCGAAAAGGTAAAAAAGCAACTGACGATTTGCTAATTATATTTAATATGACTCCGCTGGTGCATTATAATTGGGAAGTGCATGTTTATGGGAAGCCGGAATGGAAAGAAATTTTTAATTCAGACAATCAGCAATTTTATGGTTCCGGAAACATACAAAACAACAATATTATTGGAGAAAAAGTATATATAGAGGAAGAATGGTATCGTATCAAAGTAAATTTACCGGCACTTTCTGCAATAGTGTTAAAATAATCTTGAATGATTTTGTAAAAGCCGGTTATTCAATTGTATTTTAACAGGAATTGTATAGCGATTTGACAATTAAATAAGTATTTTGCCTGCTTTTAAGTAAAATGCATATGTTGCATATTTGGTAATTATTTTATATGGATATTGAATTACTCAACTGGCTCAACCACCATCGTATTATATGGCTTGATCCATTTATACAATTTATTACAAATACCGCTTATGTATTTGCTATATCTGTTCCTGTAATTATGCTCATAGTGGGCTATCGTAAAAAAAATAAATTGATTCAATTTAAGGCATGGTTCATTTTGTTTTCAATACTACTGGCAGAAATTGTATCTACTATTTTAAAATTTTCTATTAACCGAACCCGGCCTTTTAAAGTATATCCCTTTATTGAAAAATTAACAGCAGGAGGGAGTCCTTCCTTTCCTTCCGGGCATACAACCGATGCATTTGTAGTTTGTTTGAGTGTTATTCTGGTATATCATAAATGGCAATACACCATTCCGATATTAATTTGGGCGATACTGGTAGGTTATTCAAGAATGGCACTGGGTGTGCATTATCCTTCTGATGTGTTAGGTGGAATTATTATTGGTATTGCTGCACCATTTATTTTAAAATATGCTGTACCCCGTTACAAAAACACTATTTAAAGTTTAGTTATGTTAGAATTTTCAGAGGAATTAGACAGGAAAATTTTATTATTTGTGAATGGGTATCATAACCATTTTTTTGATGTGTTTATGTACTGGTGTAGCGGACAATATTCCTGGATACCATTTTATGTATTATTGGTATTACTCATTTTTTTAAAGTTGAAGAAAAAAGCGATACCGTTTATATTATTGGTAGCGCTATTGCTCACCATAAGTGATCAAATGGCATCGTCCGTATTCAAACCCTTTTTTCATCGGTTTAGACCCAGCCACGAGCCGGGGTTGGAAGATTTATTACATTATGTAAATAATTATCGGGGTGGCATGTATGGTTTTGTTTCTTCACATGCTGCCAATACCTTTTCATTGGCTTTTTATTTCTTCTTTACTATCAAAAAACAAATGCCTAAACTTACACTAATTCTGTTTTTTTGGGCTGCATTGGTATCGTATAGCCGGGTATACCTGGGCGTTCATTATCCCAGTGATGTGGTAGTACCCATTTTCTTCATAGCAATTGGCAATGGTTTTATGATTGCTAAATTGTATATATGGATTGAAAAACGCTATTTCCCCAACACATAATAGTTGAGTTAATAAAAGTTGCTTTAAACTTACATTCAAATTTATAGATACAGCATTAAGCACAAATGTTATTTTCTAAGAAAATAATACAATAAACCGCATCATGATACGGCATTTTGGGGTAAAATAATCCGAAAGGTGGTGCCTTTTCCAGGTTGGCTGTTTAATACAAAAATTTTACCGTGGTGGTATTGTTCAATAATCCGTTTGGTTAAGGTTAAACCTAACCCCCAGCCTCTTTTTTTGGTAGTAAATCCGGGCTTAAAAACCGACTGGAAATTTTTTCTGTTAATACCTTTTCCGGTATCACTCATATCAATCAAAATCTGATGGTGTAATAATTTGAGTTGAATAGTAATTTTTCCTTTCCCTTCCATCGCATCCAGTGCATTTTTCAACAGGTTTTCAATGGCCCAATCAAATAATGCGGGTGACAGGTTGGCCATTACCAGAGCTTCAGAAGTAATCAGCTCAAATTGAATTTGCCCGCCCGAACGTTTTTTGATGTAATCAACCATTTGCAAAATTTGCATAACAAGATTGGTTACTTCTAATGCAGGTATACTGCCTATTTTGCCAAAGCGGTCGGTAATTAACAGTAACCTTTGCGCATCTTTATTTATCTCGTTTACAATTTTATCTGTTCCGGGTATTTCTTTCAACATTTCTATCCATCCTTGTAAACTGCTAACAGGTGTGCCTAACTGATGTGCTGTTTCTTTTGCCATTCCAACCCATAACTGGTTTTGCTTATTTTGGTAGGAAGTTCTTTGGGCTATAATTAAAAATACCAGAAACAAACCCACAATGGCTAATTGTACAATAGGATAGTACCTAACTTCATTCAATAAATGCGATTCGCCATAATAAACAATATTCTTTTGAGTTGCATCTAATGGATTTTTCCATTCAACAGGCCTATGCAATGCTTTGAATGAATTGATTTTTTTTTGCAAATAAGAAGCATCTTTTAGCCGTGTAGAATCTAAATTTCTACTATCTAACAAAACCCCTTTTTCTGTAACCACAATAATGGGAATATCCTGACTGTTTTCAGCTAATATCCGGCTGCTCAAATTGGTATCCATTATCAGGTTAGAAGCATTGCTTTTAACTGCTTCTGCCCATTGTTCAATTTTAATTTTCTCTTCCTGCTTTATTTTATTGGCTAAGTAATTAGAATAGAAAATAGTGCCACTTATAATTAAAAGGGCAATTAACGCAATCAGTGATTTCCAGTTAATCCAGTATCGAATTATCATATAAATACGTATTAAAAATAGGGAAAATAAGCAAATATGTTGTTTACATGTCTTGCCTTGTTTCTCTTATAATACTGCTTTAAATTACCTAAATTAACGAATTAGCAGCTTAACCCTTAGTTTTGCAGCCTGTAAAACCCAAAAAGAATGATTAGTGTTAGAAACATTACCCTGGCTTATGGTAAGCGTGTTTTATTTGATGAAGTGAATGTAAATTTTGTAAAAGGAAATTGTTATGGTGTAATTGGTGCAAATGGAGCAGGTAAATCAACTTTTCTTAAAATTTTAAGTGGTGAAATTGAACCCAATAAAGGTACTGTTGATATTACACCCGGCGAACGGATGGCAGTATTGAACCAAAACCAGTTTGCATTTGATAATAATACAGTTCTGGAAACAGTTTTAATGGGTTTTAAGCGTTTGTGGGAGTTGATACACGAACGGGATGCCCTTTATGCCAAAGAAGATTTTACAGAAGAAGACGGCATGAAAGCAGGTGAGTTGGAAGCTGAGTTTGGCGAAATGGGGGGCTATGAAGCCGAAAGCAATGCAGGTAGCCTTTTAAGTAGCCTTGGTGTTAGTGAAAATATGCACCAAAGTTTAATGAAAGATATTCCGGGTACCTATAAAGTAAGGGTATTGTTGGCACAAGCCTTATTTGGCAATCCGGATATTTTGTTATTAGATGAACCTACGAACGGATTAGATATTGAAACCATTGGCTGGTTAGAAAATTTTTTAGCCGATTACGAAAATATTGTCTTGGTGGTTAGCCACGACCGTCACTTTTTAGATGCCGTTTGTACCCATGTGGCCGATGTAGACCGTGCTAAGATTAAAGTATTTACCGGTAACTATACCTTCTGGTACGAATCGTCTCAGTTAATGCTTCGGCAGATGAGCGATAAAAACAAAAAAGTGGAAGATAAACGTGCTGCACTGCTCGACTTTATTGCACGCTTTTCTGCTAATGCCAGTAAAAGTAAACAGGCCACTGCAAGGAAAAAAGCGTTAGAAAAATTAACTATTGAAGAAATCGAACCTTCCAACCGTAAATATCCCGGTATTATTTTTCAGCCATTGCGTGAAGTAGGTAATCAAATATTAAATGTTGAAAATTTATCTGCTACTATTGACGGTAACCCGCTTTTTTCAAAAGTAAATTTTACGGTTAATAAAGGGGATAAAATTGCCTTCTTTAGCAGAAACCCAATGGCTGTAACCCGTTTCTTTGAAATTATCAATAATCATTTAAAACCTGAAACAGGCAAATATGAATGGGGTACAACCATTACCAAAGCTTATCTGCCAATAGAAAACAGTGAATTTTTTGAACAGGGACTAACATTAATGGATTGGTTACGCCAATTTGTACCACCCCATGTTACCGATGCAGATGAACCTTTCCTAAGAGGGTTTTTAGGTAAAATGTTGTTTAGTGGAGATGATATTATGAAGAAAACCAACGTTTTAAGCGGTGGTGAAAAAGTACGCTGTATGATAAGCAGAATGATGCTGCAAAATCCCAATCTCATTATTTTAGATCAGCCTACCAATCACCTTGATTTGGAAAGTATTCAGAGCTTTAATGAAGGTTGTCAGAATTTTCCCGGAATTGTTTTTATCACATCACACGATCATACGTTTATGCAAACAGTTGCAAACAGAGTAATTGAGTTAACACCCAATGGAATCATTGACCGCCTTACTACGTTTGATGATTATATGGAAGATGCACGTGTTCATGAACTAAGAGAACAATTATATAAATCTTAAAGCATACAGTAAGTATAGTCTATTATGAAAAATAGTTGACTGTTGATACAGATGCTTTTGCAGAAAATGGTTTAGTGGTTATAAAATTCATATTATTTTCGTAAAATGAATGATTTGGAAAATTTTCCATCAGTAGCAATAGTTATTCTTAATTATAATGGTGCACATTATTTGCAGCAATTTCTGCCTGCTGTGCTGGCATCTACCTATCCCAATAAAAGAATTATTGTTGCTGATAATGCTTCTACCGATCAATCCATTACTGTTTTACAAAATAATTTTCCTCAAGTAGAAGTTTTAATCAATCAACAAAATGATGGTTTTGCTGGTGGCTATAATTGGGCATTACAACAAATTAAATCTACTTATTATATTTTATTAAACTCAGATGTGGCTGTTACGCCCCGATGGGTAGAACCGATAATAACTTTGATGGAATCTGATAATACCATAGCAGCCTGCCAGCCTAAACTATTATCTTATCATACATCCAACAAATTTGAATATGCCGGCGCATGTGGCGGATGGATGGATGCTTTAGGATATCCATTCGCCAGGGGCAGGGTATTTGATTATATGGAAACCGATTCAGGCCAATACAACAATACCATGCCTATATTTTGGGCAAGTGGTGCCGCATTGTTTATTAAAAGCAGTGTATTTCACACTTTAAATGGTTTTACAGCTTCTTTTTTTGCGCATCAGGAAGAAATTGAATTATGTTGGCGCATACAATTGTCGGGCTATAAAATTTATGTATGTCCGCAAAGTGTTGTTTATCATGTTGGGGCAGGCACTTTGCAAAAGGGGGGGAGGAAAATTTATTTAAACTTTCGCAATAATTTAATGATGCTGGTAATGCATTTACCCCCAAATGAAAAATATTGGAAACTACTACTACGCTTTTTTTTAGATGCATTATCTGCCTGGAAAAGTTTACTGAATGGTGATATTGCTTTTTTTATTGCAGTGGCAAAAGCGCATGGGTATATTTTAACGCATTTGAATAGTGTTATAGTAGAAAAACAAACAAAAAAGCCATTAAAATCATTGCAAGGTGTATATTCGGGAAGCATAATATGGCAGTATTTTTTAAAACGCAAAAAAACCTTTGCAGAAATTGTTGAAAAGAAGCGCTCATAATTTAATCAGGTACCTTATTTTTGCACAGCAATAGAAACAGTATGTCACACGAAATGAATGAAAACGTCAAGAAAGATGTTACCCGCAATTGGGTAAGTACTTCCAGATTTTTATTTTACCTACAGGTGTTTTGTATTGTAGCATTCTTTTTAGGAGGTTGCTATAAGTTATACCAAAAACGTTATAAAGGTAAACCCGATGTAGAAATACAGGGTAGCACAAAATATACACCCGAATACAAATAATTTTTTTAAAAAAATTTTGTTGGGAACATTAGATACCTAAATTTGCACTCCCAATAAATTAGTTCTTACAAAAAATTAAAAAAGCGGAAGTAGCTCATTTGGTAGAGCACAACCTTGCCAAGGTTGGGGTGGCCGGTTCGAGCCCGGTCTTCCGCTCTTAAAAAAAGTTCCATCGTTATTTGGATGGAATTTTTTTTGGAGGCCCTGGTGGTGGAACTGGTAGACACGCAGGACTTAAAATCCTGTGGTCAGCAACGGCCGTGCGGGTTCAAGTCCCGCCTGGGGCACAAAAAAAGTCGGTGATATTTTATCCCGACTTTTGTTATTGATAAGATACCCGATTTTGTTATTGGTGATACACATATTTAAATCTTGCCACTAATTGGTTTTCTTTATTTCTGCAAACATCTTCTTCTTTTAAACCTGCAGCATTATAACTATAGTGCCAAACCAAATAACTGTTATTGTTGGGTGAAACCTGTGTCATACTGTTTAATTGCTGTTGTGCATTGTATTCAAATAAATAATCAGGTAATAATTTTCTGGCATTTCTGTTAAAGCGAACTATATCGGTTAATAAATGCGAATCGTTATAATAGTAATAATAAGTTTCAATTAATTTCCCGAATCGTATCCATTTTTCTTCTGCTACATTACCATGTTCATCAAAGGTAAAATGCACCATCGTGGTATCTTTATTATTTTTAATTTTAAACATTTCAATAGGAGTATCACCTGCTGAATATTGCCAAACATGTTTTTCGAAATTCTGATATTTATAGGCACTGTCTTTTGATATTGATTCAATTAGCGTTATATTATTATTGGCATCATAAGTATAATTAGTAATAATTTCAATGTTGTTAGTACGTTCAATAGTATTAGCCACCAAATTATTTTTGTAATTAGTTGTAAGAGTAGATTTTTCTCCGGTGGCATTCTGCGAAGTAAGTGTCATTTTATTCCAATTATTGGTAAATATTTGTTGTAATGCAAAAGCATCAGCAGGCTCATTATTCTCATCATAACTTACTACCTCTACTGTTTTAATTTTTTGGACTTTAAGCTGCAGGTAATTTCGAACACCCTGTTTAGCAGCTATAATATCATTGTAATAATATTGCCCCAGTGCCAATTGGCTGCAAATCAATAAAATCAATAAACTAAAGTAACGCATGTATATTTTTATATCAAAAGTAAAACTAAATTAAGCAAACTCAAAAAAATGCGGAATAGTGCGTGTTTAAACGTAATTAGTTCTGTATTTTTAATGTGCCATTAACATAAGCTATTGATGTAATTATCAACTGCTTAACCGTTTTACAGTATAAAAAATATTTTATGACAGATAAAGTTGATTTGCAGAGGCTGGTTACCATTATGGATGAACTACGCGAAAAATGCCCTTGGGATAGGAAACAAACCATTACTTCATTAAAACCAATGACTATTGAAGAAACCTATGAATTAGCAGATGCAATTGATAGTTGCAATTGGCAACAAATAAAGGAGGAATTGGGTGATTTGCTGTTGCATATTGTTTTTTATTCGAAAATTGCCCGAGAAGAAAGCGCATTCAGTTTACAAGATGTAATTACAACCATTTGTGAAAAGTTAATTCATCGTCATCCACACGTTTATGGTGAGGTAGTAGCACCAACTGCAGATGATGTAAAAAAAAATTGGGAACAAATAAAATTGCAGGGGGGCAAAACAAGTGTATTGTCTGGTATCCCTTCTATTATGCCTGCATTAGCAAAAGCAACCCGTATTCAGGAAAAAGTAAAACAGGTAGGGTTTGAGTGGCAAAATGCTGATGAAGTATGGGATAAAGTGATGGAAGAAACTAACGAATTACATGAGGCTATTTCGTTTAATGATGCCATTCATATAGAAGAAGAATTTGGTGATGTATTATTCAGTCTGGTGAATTTTGCACGATTTTTGAATATAGATGCGGAAACTGCATTGGAGAAAACAAATAAAAAATTTATTAGCAGATTTAAGGGGATGGAAAAATTAGCAAATGAACAAGGGCAGAATCTTGCTAATTTAAGCCTGCCTGAACTGGATGCACTTTGGAATAAGGTTAAAACGCAAATTAAAAATGAACCATCTTGATAAAGATAATTAAGCATGCTGCATATCGTCATGGCTATTTAATGATTATAGCTGCATGGTTATTTACATTTTCATATATATTATCTAATTATTTTACTTATTATACTTCGCCGGTAAAGGTTCAGGCAAAAATTCAGCAATATTTATCAGAACGGGAAAAAAATTTTAATGCATTAGCAACTGATAAATCTTTATTAAGCGGGTTGATAAGCAACAATATTTTGTTGCCTTCGGAGTCAAAACCACTCAACAAAAATTTTGGTTTTTTCATATACACTTTTAACGATTTAAACCATCCTATTCTAAGCTATTGGAATACCAATCAGTATTATGTGGATGATGCTGATTTATATCATTCCGATTCCATTCATTTTGTAAACTATCAAAATGGCTATTTTGAATTAATTAAGAAACAGGTTATTTTGCGTGGTAAGCAAATAATGATTGTTGGTTTAATACCTATATACCATGCCTATTTTATTCAGAATAAATATTTACAACCCGATTTTGATGGTTTTAAGGGATTAGGTAAATTATATGAAATTAGTTCTGTGCAGGCTGGATATCCTATTTATGGTTTAAATGGTATTGCACTTTGTGGTGTTAACCTGCAACCGGGAAAAACCTTTTCGCCTTATAACACTACCACTATTATTTTAAGAACACTCAGTATTATTCTACTATTGTTTTTTTTTAATGCCATTGCTATTGAATTAGCCGGTTATGGAAAAGCTTTACAGGGTTTTATCATATTAGCTGTATCGGTTATCATTCTGCGTATATTCAGCTACTATCTTCCTTTTCCATTCGATTTTTCTCAATTGCCGCTTTTTGACCCTGCCATTTATGCATCTAATTCAATACATCCTTCATTAGGCGATTTGTTAATTAATGTAGTGATTTTATTCTGGTTGGTTAATTTTTATAAAAATAATCTGCATACACATTTGCAACTGCATTTTTCTGAACCGGTTCTCAAAATTATTGCTTATCTGCAAATAATCATACTTGGCGCTATTTGTTTTTTGTTTGCAGGCATTATAAAAAGCCTGGTATTAGACTCTAAAATTTCGTTTGATGTAGCCAACTTTTTTAGTCTGAATATTTATACCATTGTAAGTTTTAGTATTTTATGTTTACTTACACTATCATTCTTTTCTATTACGCAGTTACTTTTAGACAGGGTATATAGCCAGGCAATTCCGCTCAATATTCAATTATTTATTATTGCCGTAGAAGGTTTATTGTATGCAAGTATAAAAATTGGTGGTTCATCAACTATTACCAATATAGCTGTATTAGCATGGCTATTGTGCTTCTTAATTATTTTTCATTACCGAAAACAAGATATTAACCGGTCATTATATCATACCACTTTTTTTATTTTTTGGGTAATGTTTTTTGCATCCTCAGTGGCTGCAATGGTAATGTATCAAAATAAACTGGTAGAATTAGAACAACGAAAACGTATTGCCGAAAAGTTAGCTTCTCAGGCCGATCCCTCCGGTGAAAATTTGCTGAATATTGCTATGACTAATTTTGATGATAAATTTTTGTTGCAAAATTTTAATCGGTTAGACTCTGATTTTACCAATAAATATTTGAAAGACAGTCTTATCAGCAGCAACTTTTCAGGTTATTTAAATAAGTATGAAACCCATATTTATACTTTTGATAGTTTGTTTCATCCGTTATTCAATGACGATACAACTAATTATGCCACCATTCGAACAATTGTATTACGAAGGGCAAAACTTACCTCTATCCCGGGTTTATATACCTATACTACCAACGGAAATAGATTAGGGTACCTGTTTGAAAAAGATATCTTATCTGGAGAAAAAAACATATTAGGGTATTTCTTCGTAATTGTAATTCCCAAAAAATTTGCAAGTGAAGCTTTGTATCCGGAATTATTTGCGCAAATAGATGATTTTTCGAATGAATTGAATGGTAATTATGCCTATGCTGTTTATAATAATGGCAAAATAGTGAATAGTTATAACGATTATAGTTTTCCTATACAGGTAAATAAACAAATCAGCAGCATAGCACAGATTACTTTTATCAATAAAAATGGATATAATGAATTGTGGTATAATGCAGAGAATGGCCGGCAAATACTCATTGTTCGTAAAAATGAATGGATTTTAGAATCGCTCACATTGTTTGCTTACTTATTTTGTTCTTTTTTATTGTTAATATTTTTATTGCATACCGTTCAGTTTTTGTTATTGAAAAGATTTAGCTGGAAGGAAATTAAAACATCGTTTGTTTTTGATATTCGTTCTCAAATTAACCTTACTATTATTTCTATCAGCCTGTTTTCGTTTATTGTAATTGGAGCCGCTACCATTTCATTTTTCATTAACCGATTCAATAAAAATAAAGAAGATAAACTTTTTAAATCAGTACAACTCATTGGCACCGAAATTCAAAATAAAATTAATGCCGAAATGGTATTTGATGATGCTGTAGGGGTGAATGATTTTACTACAGGCGGTGTTCGTGAAAAAAAGATTATTGATATTGCTGAAATGCATAATGTTGATATCAACTATTATGATGCTGCCGGAAACTTAAAAGCCTCTACACAACCTTACATTTACAACAAGCATTTATTAAATAACAAAATGAATCCTCTGGCTTATTTTGAATTACTTCATTTAAAAAAATCAAGATTCGAACAGAATGAGCAAATTGGAACACTTCGTTTTTTAAGTGTGTACACACCTATTATTGATGAACAAGGTAATACCTATGCCTATTTAAATATCCCTTATCTTAACTCGCAGGTCGAATTGAAACAGGAAATTTCAGGATTCTTAGCTACACTAATTAATTTAAATGCATTTATATTTTTAGTTGCAGGTGCTATTGCATTTTTAATAACAAATAGAATTACCGCTTCATTTTCTTTAATTGCAGATAAAATGAAAGCTATATCATTGGGAAAAAAAAATGAAGAATTAACCTGGGAAAAGCAAGATGAAATTGGTGTTCTAATTCAGGAATACAACAAAATGGTACATCAATTAGAAGCAAGTGCAGAAGCACTAGCGAAGAGCGAAAGGGAGGGTGCATGGCGTGAAATGGCAAGACAGGTAGCACACGAAATAAAAAATCCTTTAACACCTATGAAACTAAGTATTCAGTTTTTGCAAAAAGCTATTAACGATAAGCAATATGATTCTGCACAACTCAATAGCTTAACCAATAGAGTTACACTAACATTAATTGAACAAATTGATCAACTTTCGAAAATTGCCGGCGATTTTTCTCAATTTGCCAATATTGGAAATGTACAATTGGAGTATTTTGATGTTTCAGATGTGATTCGGAGTTTAGTGCAATTGCATAGTGCAGATAGCCATGTAAAAATTTCGTGGAAAAAAGAAATAGGCTATTTTGGTTTATATGCTGATAAAACCCAAATACAGCGTTTGTTTACCAATCTCATCAAAAACGCATTTGAAGCAGTGGAAGGGGGGGGGACTAATCCAACCGTACATATACATCAGGCTAATGTTGCTAATAACATATTAATTTCTGTAACCGATAATGGTTCCGGTATTCCCGACGAGTTTATTGGAAAAATATTTTCTCCCAACTTTACCACAAAATCATCTGGTACAGGTTTAGGGCTGGCTATTTGCAGAGGTATTGTAGAAAAAGCCAATGGAAAAATTTGGTTTGTAACCAAACAAACTATTGGTACTACTTTTTATGTGCAGTTACCTTTTGGTTCAAAAACTGATTAATTTTTTCTTTTTTTGTGCTGCTGTACAATAAAAAATTCAAACTGCTCCAATGAAAAACTACTCAAATTTTGAAACTTGGTTAATCCGGTTTTTTGTGCTACCAGAACGCCATATTTACAATCATCAAAACCTTCTATGGCATGGGCATCAGGGTCAATAGAAATCAAAACATTTTTTTGCAGTGCGGATGGAATATATCGCCAATCTATATCTAATCGTCTGGGGTGTGCATTTAATTCGATAGCTACCTGATGCTTAGCGCAGGCTTCAATAATGGAATCATGATTAACCGGGTATCCTTTTCTGCTCAGCAACAACCTGCCTGTTAAATGACCCAGAATGCTGGTATAGGGGTTTTCAATTGCTTTCAATAAACGGCTCATCGCTTTTTCTTCCGTCATTTTTAAATTAGAATGAACCGATGCAATAACAATATCAAACAGTTGAAGAATATCATCTGCATAATCCAGTGAACCATCATTCAGAATATCACTTTCAATACTTTTAAAAATTTTGAATGGTGCTAAGTTTTTATTGAGTGCATCAATAGCAGCATGTTGTGCAAAAATTCTTTCTTCCTGTAAACCATTGGCATAAAATGCTGATTTGGAGTGATCGCTGATGACTAAATATTCATAACCTTTTTCTTTGGCCGCAATGGCCATTTGTTCAAGCGTATGTTGTCCATCACTCCAGTTGCTATGGCTGTGTATGATGCCTTTTATATCATTGATTTGAAGTGGCGGTGCAATTTTTTTCTCTTTGTATTGCTCTATTATTTCAGGGAACTCTCTTCTACATGCCGGTATTACTTCCATACCAACTGTTTCAAAAACTTCTATTTCATTTTTATAATGGGTATCTTCTTTCCAGGTAAATTGTTGTTTCCATGCTTCCAAAAATTCGTTACTACAGCTCGTAATAAAAGTATAATAACTAAATTGTTGTTTCGAGATAAAATGAAAAATTAATTTTATGTTTTCGCTCCCTTTCAACACTAATTTTTTAGGCGTATCTACTTTAATTAAATATTTATTTAATATAAAAAATTGTTTTAAAGCTTCAGCATTTACAGTAGTTACCCATTCTACTGAATCAATAGTTTCTAATTGTCTTTTAAATTCTCCTGTAATTTCAAATAAAGCATCAGGAAATAATCCCGTTAGTTTTTGAAGATAAGCCTGAATATAACTTTCAACCTGTTGGTACAAAAAATTACCAAGATTATTTAAATAATAGTTGATATTTTCTTTGATGCTTTCCTGCGTTTTAGCGCCAAATCCTTTTAACAAAGTGAGCCTGTTTTCATTGCAGGCATACAATAATTCGCCAATACTTTCAATTTCAAGTTGTTTCCAAATACAATTTATTTTTTTTTGACCCAGGCCTTTTATGTGCAGCATTTCAATAATGCCCGGTGGAGTTTTTTGAATATATTCTTGTAATATTTGTAATATACCGGTGTTTAATTGTTCCTGAATTTTAGTACCTATTGCTTCTCCAATTCCCTTAATGCTGAAAATTTTATTGGTGGGTAATTGCGAGAGCTGTTCGGGTAACTTTTCTATTACAAATGCGGCATTGGCGTATGATTTAGATTTGAAACTATTTTCTCCATGTATATCAATCAATTTAGCCAATAATGAAAAATTATCTGCAATGGCATAGTTATCTAACATAAGCTGCTTTATTAAAATGAGCAATAAATGTAATAAAAAAAGTCCCGATTTATCGGGACTTGCTAGTTGTTACTTCTTTTACAAGAAGATTACTTCTTTTTTGCAACTGCTTTTTTAGGAGCGGCTTTTTTTGCAACTGCTTTTTTAGGAGCGGCTTTTTTTGCAACTGCTTTTTTAGGAGCGGCTTTTTTTACAGCAGCTTTTTTAGGAGCGGCTTTTTTTACAGCAGCTTTTTTAGGAGCGGCTTTTTTTACAGCAGCTTTTTTAGGAGCGGCTTTTTTTACAGCTTTTGCCATAAGTTGAAATTTAATGGTTAGTTAATAACCTAAAATTAACAACTATTCTGGTATTGCAAAATTTTTTTTTACGCAGTAGCTTCAACTGGCAAAACTGAAATGATGGTTTTGTTGTTTCTTGACTTTTTAAATTCAACAATTCCATCTGCTAATG
>JAKAKY010000232.1 GCA_021824365.1 Bacteroidota bacterium
GGGTATTTTTTTAATTGGATTAAGTGGTTGTAAAAAAAATTTTCCTTCATCATCCTCAATAGCTATCAATGCAAAAGATAGTATACATTACTTATCCATTAGATAATTGGGAAAATTTAGATTTTATGCCAACCCCAATGGGTACTCAAATTCTTGTACCTTGGGCAAGCGGAGCTGCTCGTGGTTTTTCTTCAGATGTTTTATATGATATAAAACAAAGCGATGGATGGGTGTTGGTGTATAATACTTTTAATACAAATATTTTACAACCTAATCCCTGGTTCGCATTATATAACAAATATCGTGGTTTATTAAGAATTTATATGTATGTAAATTCTGCTACATCAACCCCTTCAAGCTATCTAACCACCGGTTTAAACTTGGGTCCAAATGCCATCAACTCATCTATGTTAAATTATATTGGTCAAGACATTGTGGATGTATCACAAAACAATACAACAGCAACAAAAGTAGAGCCGACACAAATTGCTCCATATACATGGTATGCAAGCCAATATGAAATAGCTTATGATCCAAAAATTAGTACTTCTACAACAGATCAAATAAATTTAAATTGGTTTTTTCAATGGACAAATGTAACAACATTTGCATTTTCAGGCAACCAATATGGCTCTATAAATGGAACAATTTCTACCCCCAATCAACCAAGCAATTTGTATAGCTCTCTTTTAAAAGGAGCACTTGAGGCTACCGGAATTCAGGTTTTTGATAAATATAAAAATATTCCTGCTTCTATAGGACTATCGGCAAATGCTATAAAAGCAGTTGAAAACGGTTTAAGCTCCGGTCTTTCTGGTGTAGTTACCAATGTATTTAGTGCTATTTTTGGTGGTAGTAGTTCAAATTCACAGGAAGTGAATTTGACAATAAATACGCAAATTCATTTAGATGGGACCTCAACACAAAATGGAGCGGTTATCCCTTATCCAGGTTTAGGTTTTTTTGTACCGGGCACTACTATGGGTAATGTTGCTGTAAATGGGTACGTTCCGGCCTATGAAACTCCATTGGGTATTTTCAATATTTCTGCAAAACCAATAGTACATTTAGTAAAAAGCACCTATTCAACAGGAACCCCTCAAACTATTGATAATACATTTACGAATTTTGGTTTGACCCTTGATGACAACTCATTTCAAAAAATATTTAATCCGGTTGTTAATAGTTACATAACAAACTATAATGAATCAATCATGGTAATTAATCCAATTACAATTATCCCATATATTGATAGTACACAATTAGAAACGATAGGTACTATTACTGCGTTTCAAACCAATGCATTCACAGTGCCATCATTTGTTGGTGCTAAATATATGCCTACTGCCGCCATACGTATTTCGTTTAATGTAAAATATCCTGGTTGCAGCGGCAATGGTCCGTTAATAGTTAAAACTTTTTTAGCCAATGTTGTTACAAATTAAATTTTGAATTTTATGAAAAAAATCTTCACCATTTTTATATTATTCTTTCTTTTTTCAGCATGTAAAAAAGAAACAGTTATTACACCAACCAGTGCAGATCAGATATCTTCAGAAATTTTAAATGTTATAAAATCCAATTATGTAAAACGTGTTATTTGTTGGAGTGATAATACAGGCTTTCCTGGTACACCCATACAAATTAATTATGGTAAAAGTTGGAATATTGAAAATGGTTTTATTAGCATTAGCGGCAACTATGATGTTTATAATTTACTATATCTTGATCGATATGATATTAATAACATTACAGTTGTTGATGGCTCAACACCAATAACTTTATTTTTACACTTCAAATAACATAGAAAAATTTAAAGTTGTCAATTCGTCATCTTTCTGCTATTTTTAATTTTTTTAATAAACCAATTTTTATTCTGTTGGTATTCATGAGTTATTCTATTCATGGACTGGGACAGTTTTACTTGGGTTCACAAGCTGGCTATGCAAATAATCATCTGAATACAAACAATGCATTGGCAAAAAATAATGATGGTAGTGGTTATGTAGTTAGCGGCAATTGTTATTATTTCTTTAAGAAAGCATTTATTGAAACGGATATAATGTTGATATCAAAAAATTATACTTTTCAAAAGCCTGGTAATTACAATGCAATTTATCAACAGTATAAAAATAATTATGTACAATTGCCTTTAGTTTTCGGCTTTCATGCATTTAAAAAACATCAGTTTTCTGTTGTTGTTGAAGGTGGTTTTTTTATAGCCTATTGGTTGCAGGCACGTATTAAAGGTGTGTTGCCAAATGTTTATAATAGTATAGATAGCATGAGTAGTAATGGTAGAATAATGCAATATGCCTATTTAACGCAGTATTCTATAAAATATACATTTACGAATTCAGATAATAGATGGGAATTAGGTTGGATAGGAGGGGTAGGTATTCAATATGCAATAAAACCGAATACAATTTTACTATTAAATGGAAAATATTTTTATTCCCTAACTAATAAACAAAAAAATGACCATAATAATCAAATTCAGGGATACAATGAAACCGGTTTAATAAGTGTTGGTGTATTATTAAAGTTTTGTAAAAATAAAAAAACTGACAAAAATTGAAGCTACTAAAAAAAATATACAGTGCATATATTTTAGTTGTATTTCTTTTACTTTTAAATTCCTGTACCCGGCAACCAATTATTTATAATTCCGTTAAACCTACAACATTTAAAAATGTATTTGAAAATTATTGGAATGAAATGAAAAGAAATTATGTGTACTGGGATATAGATATAACCAATTGGGATGATGTTTATAGTAAATACGCTCCTGTATTTTCCGAGTTAAACATGAATAATAGTAATGATGTTAGAGCGTGTGTTCGCTATTTTAGAGATATAACAAAAAACTTGGTAGACAATCATTACACCATTGATTTTATTAATTCTTTGATTGCAGATTCAAGCATATTTCCTGCCTATGAAAGAAAAAAAAATCTCCCTGCTTTTCATGAGCCTTATCCTTATTGGAAAATTGACACCAATTATTTAGATAAGGGTTATTTAATTGGAAAAAATACTAATTTCATCAATAACGGACAACCATTAACTATTTTATATGGTACCATTCAAAACAAAATTTTGTACATTTCTTTTAATCATTTTTCATTAGCAGAAAGTTTTGGCACTTCAACCGGCACTTCTATTCAGCTTATTTTACAAGCATATTTTTCAATGCTTGATAATTTACCTGAAAATATAAAGGGCTTAATTGTTGATGTAAGAAGCAATTTAGGCGGTGATTTAAATGATTTGAATTTTTTTGCAAAACATTTTGTAAATACTCAGCACTTATTTGGATATGCCCAATACAAAATAGGCGACGGTTTATATAGTTTTACACCATGGTTTCCTGCTTACATCAATCCCGCTAATCTCTCAAAAAATATTTCAAAACCCATCATTATTCTTGCAGATAACTTTTCTGCCTCTACTGCAGAAGCTCTTGTTATGTTTGTAAAGTCAATTCCAAACAGTACTTTTATAGGCGAAACTACATTTGGTGCAACCGGTGCTATAATAAATGATTCCTCAATGAATTATGGTAGTTTTACCATTTCTAATTTCATGCACGTTCAAACATCTTCGGCTCGTTTTAAATATATTGATGGTAAAATTTATGAGAATGAAGGATTCCCTCCTGATATTTTTATTCCATTTAACTTAACTGCCATTCAAAATGGGCATGATATAGCTTTAGAAAAAGCAATAGATAGAATTCAATAACAATAAATAAAGCGGGAGATGAGCGAACGAGTATTTCATTTGATGCACCCATCTTTAGAAAATCACTATAGCTCATTAATTGTAGTGTAACCTTGAAAACTATGTAGTAATATACCTAAAAGGGCTTTTGCTGTGGGTGATGTGCTACATTTGCTTTTCTATTTTTATAACAACCCTTTGTATTTACTTTTTAGAATCGGAATAGGGTATTCAAATTCTTGAAAGCAAATCTTATCTTATGACTACCATTACTTTTCAGTTTAACGGCAAAAGCAATATTGCGAAGGTTACAGAATTAATATCCTATCCTAATACCGTGTATAAGGTAGAAGTGCATGA
>JAKAKY010000037.1 GCA_021824365.1 Bacteroidota bacterium
TTCCGATCTCAATTATGGAAAAGCTTATATTACCATTCGGCAATGCCTGAGCCATTTAACCGGCATTCAATCGCCACCGGGTATTGTAAATGTGCTACAAAAAAATAAATATGCAACATTAGAGGAAGAAGTGAATGCATTTGCTTCTAAACGTGAAATCCAGGATAATCCGGGTATGGCATTCAGGTACTCGAATATTGGTTTAAATATTGCGGCCCGTATATTGGAAGTAATTAGCAAAAAGCAGTTTGACCAATTAATGGCGGAGAGAATTTTCAGGCCTTTGAATATGCGTAATTCCTCATTTTACAGTAATCGTGCGGTAAACCCATCGGATGGAGCTGTTGCCACGGCTGCTGATTACATGAATTTTTTAGTCATGCTATTAAACAAAGGCGTTTTTAATAATAGAAGAATTTTGAGCGAAAAAGCCATAGAAGAGATGGAGAAACCCGAAACTAATTTATCCATGATTCAATATGCACCGGCAATAGCAAACGGTTACAACTATGCCTTAGGTGCCTGGATAATCGGCGCGAACACAAACGGTGCAACCACTACGCTTGCATCGACAGGTGCATCCGGCTGTTATCCCTGGATTGACCGTTGCCACAATTATGCAGCATTAATTTTTGAAAAAAGCAAAACTGGTGATCAGAAGAAAGAATGGTACATACAAGTGAAAAATACTATTGATGGTATATCACCCGGAAATTGCGAATAATGCACCATCTTATTGAATCATTATTCATCATCTTATATTATGCTTTCTTCAGCACTACCTGTGCATGATCATTTTGATACATTGAATTAAAAAACTCTACCAATTTAGCATACTCAGATGCAGGCAATTCCTGTTTTATTCCGGTTTGGTACCTAACTACTTCTATTTGATGATTGCTATACATAAACCTGATGGCATAATCTCCAAAAATGGTATGTATACTTTGTGGTTTGGGTAAAGATTCTATTTCATAACCATTTGGTATGATAATAAAAACGGTATCGGTATGTAAAAAATTTTCTTTCAATACAATGGAATATTTCCTTGTTTCATCTGGCAATAGCTTTAGTTCCCATTTATTAAAAATATTGGGTTTTATAAATAGTCGCTTCCCCGTAACTGCCGCAAATCCGTTTACAGTAATATCAAAACTTTCATTCACAACCGGAATGATACTTTTTTGCTCGGCTAATTGAATATGTTGAACGGTATACGTAGGTAAATTAAAGCTTTGATTATAGTATTGCTGCACCTTTTCCGGAATGCCAACATTCAATAATTCATGTATATCATCAGAAGCCTGACCGGTATAACGGGTATGCACTTGTGCCTGCATGTTCCCACTTTCATCAATGATTGCATGTACTATTTTATTTTGTTGATTATCATGGATAGAATAGATGGGCGTGTGCACTATGATACCACCTGAATCAGTAATCATTAATGCATCTCTATCATCAGTAAAATGGCTGGCATACCCGGGAGAAGCGGTGGCACTGGTACACTCTAACCAAATGGAATCTTTCCCATTAGGTACACATACAGTGGCGTGATTAAAATATCCACAGGGAAAATCTTTCCACATAGGCAAATGCCTATCCGTTGCACTGATGAGCACATAATTTGCTTTAATACCGGCTTCTTTTAAGAGCGCTACCATGAAGTTAGAAAGTGCCTTACAATCGCCATATTTGTTATCGGCTACATATTTACAATCAAAAGGTTGCCAACCTCCTATTCCTAATGCAATATTGATATAACGTGTATTTTTTTGAAGATATTGGTACAACGTAGCAATTTTTTGCTGCTGAGTTTGTAAGTTGTCGGTAAGCAGATGCACCTGCTGTTTAATATTATCGGGCAACACATTACGTCCGGCATTTAACTGGGTGATAAATTCTCCAAACGATTGCCAGCTTTGCATACTGCCCGTATAATTTTGCAACTTAAACTTAGGCAGGGTTATGAAAACAAACGGATCTGTTTGGAATACATTGGGCTGAAAGGGCTCTCGCTGAAAGGATTTTTTTAAATTAAGCTGCCAGGTATAAGTTTTGGTATTATTGACAATAGCGGAATCAAAATGCAACATTTCTTTCTGCAATACTTTGTAATTAATTGACAAGTCAGATGGAAAGGTTACGTTAAAACTACTTTGCTGTATGCTAATATCGCTGCCTGGCACAGGTTGCCAGTTGGGTAATTGAAAGGTTTGGCTATGTACTTCCTCATCATTAAACACAACTGTATACGGATAAGAACGATAATAAAAGTCATACGATTTTTTGCGATCATCCCGCACCAAACTCATATTATCGTTCACCGGTGCATCATCTACATCTTTTTTCTTCATGCTTCGTAACCTCTTTCCGGAAGCATCAAAAAGGGCACCTGAAATATCACTTAACGTATTGAGTTGGTCGTATATATTGGTGTATACCGCATAATCATCCCCTTTTTGATTCAATACCGTAATAGCATAATTATGGCGTACTACCACCTTGTTTTCATTTTCAATGGTAACTATTGTATTATCATAGCGCACTACTGCATTGGCTGTAATTGAATCAGGTATTAGATGTACATCTAACGATTGTGCATTATTATTTATCCAACACATACAAAAGGATAATAGGAATAAGAATTTCATCGAAATGATAGTATTTACTATAAAATGAAAAATTTCTGAATATTGCTATTAATCATTGCCATACTAAGGGCGGGTAGCGACTTTTTTCTTCAATACAATTTGTTCACTTTCTTTCTGCACAATAAAAGCATAAAAATCGCGAAGTGTGCCGTAATCATCCGGCTCAAAATTGGCCTTATTGAGCACCAAACGGCACCGCATTTGTATATGGTTATTTTTGTTAACAATTAAATACTCAAAGCTACCCTCCTTTTCATTCAATTGCACTCTGGCAGATTTGGGCAATTCATCTACCACATAACCTTCCGGCACATCCATATCCAACAAATAGGTACTGTTCATACAATTAGGCATTTCTACCGGATAAATTCTACTTTCTGCTTTAAAAGGGTTGTCGACCATTCTATCTTGTAAAATCGGATTAAAATAAATTAAATCATCATCCGGATTAAAGCTAAAAGCAGCAGTATATTGCAGTTTTAATGGTTCATCCAAGTCTTTTAAATTATCGGCATGCATATCTTTAATCTGAACCGGAACATTGAATTGTTTTTGGAGTTTTTTTGAGTAGGCATCCAATGAGGCAGCAGTTATTTCATTACGCACATCCTGCGATTCAAAATTGCCAAAACTTTTATTGAAAACAACATTGAGTGCCCGGTTAGCCGCATCGGGTTGAACATGCACAATATCCATCTGATATTCTTTCACTGAATCAGCATCAAAACGAATGAGTAATGGCTCCTTATCATTAATTACCCTTGCAAAACCATTATAACAATCTACAGGTAATTGATTAAACCCAATATTTTTTCTGGAAGCATCTAAATAATAATTTTCATCATTCAAAAACAAACGGGCAATCACATAATTAAACTTCCGCATTACCGGATAATTTTGTAAAACTTTTTCATGGTCGCGGGTACTGAGTATAACAGGATAGGCTTCTAACCCTGCCTGCTTTAACATAGCCGTTAATAAAATATTGATGTCGGCAACATTCCCTTTTTTTGATTGGGTAATTTTTTTTAATGGTGCAGATAAAAATCTGGAACGATAATCATTACAGGAATAATGATCTCTTACAAAAGCAAATATACCCTGAGCCTTTTCAAGATCGTTGATAGCATTTGCAGTTGCAGTTTTAATATCGTCTTTCAACCAGTTATTATTGTAATTCAGCTCTAGACCAAAGTCGGGGTCTTTCAATAATTTTTCAGAAATTTTAGACCAGCTTTGTGCTAGTTTTTCCACATCCTGTTCGGGCATACGTATTTCTGATAATTGGAATTGAATCGCACTGATATAATTATCCGGACTGGTCATATACTTTTGAGGATGGAATGCAGGCACATCTTTCATAGCCCATATATGTTGTACAGCCTGCGTACTTACAGCCACAGTAGTACCCGACTCAGCAGCCGATTTGCCTTTTTCATGTATGTAATAACGTTGGTGTACTTCTGTACCGGTATCGATAATATAATTTTGTAACCCCTGCTTAATAATAGCATAATTGAAAAAATAGGGTACATTCACTTCATATTCACTATATAAAACAGGGTATTTTTTTTGAAAATCCCAGTCGGGCATAAAACTATATCCCGGCAAAATAACCTTAATATGAAATTCAACAATTGAACCTTCTTTTATATTGGGATAAGTAAATTTATAGGTAGTAATATCTTTGGCTACTTCTGTAAATAAAGCAGATTTATCGAGTTTTGTTTCTACCACCTGCCCATTTTCCAAATTAAATGTAGCTGCTTCAAGCGATACTAATTTGGTTTGATAATCATTAGAAATATATAAAGGTATGGTTACAGTGGCTGCATCAAAACCATTTTTATGCATCAACCGAATACGGGAATGTTGTTCATAATTGACAGAAAAAAAGCCATTGCTGTTACCCTCATAACCTGAACTTCCGGCATTGTACAAAACAACTGCATCGGCTGCAGAATCAATGCTATATTGTGCAGGCTTAAAATCTTGTGCTGTAATCCGGCCAAATTGCAGCTTTTCTCTTTTCTTTTGTGCAGCAGCCATCAACATACAAAAGGTAAACATGAAAACGAGCTGTATTCTAAAACATTTCATAGAATCAACTTTAGGATGTGTAATTTTATTTTCGCATATCAATAATACATAAATTTTTTATTTCATTAACATTTTATTAAAAAAAATTTGAGCCAGTTATTTGATAGAAATACACAAATTGTTAAACAAACTGCACAGCAACTGGGGTTTGGTTATTGTGGTATTGCAAGGGCAGCATATTTGGAAGCTGATGCCCGAAGGTTAGAAGCCTGGCTGAATAAAGGCATGCATGGCAGCATGCAATACATGGAAAATTATTTTGAGCTAAGAACTGATCCCCGCAAGTTGGTACCCGGGGCCAAATCGGTAATCACTTTGTTGAAGAATTATTTTCCTGCACAACAGCAACATCCACATACGCCCAAAATAGCCCGTTATGCTTATGGGAAAGATTATCATGAGGTGATTAAGCAACAACTGAACGATTTTTTAGCGGAACTATCTGCTAAAATTGGCCAAATTACCGGAAGAGGGTTTGTAGATTCAGCTCCGGTTTTAGAACGTGCCTGGGCACAAAAAAGCGGTTTGGGCTGGATTGGTAAAAATGGAAACCTGATTAACCCAAAAGCCGGTTCTTTTTATTTTATTGCAACTTTAATTACTGATTTAGAGCTAAATTGCGATCATCCATTGACGAAGGATTATTGTGGAACCTGCACTAAATGTTTAGATGCCTGCCCTACCGATGCCATTTTACCCGACAAAACCATCAATGGCAGCCAGTGTATTTCCTATTTCACTATTGAATTAAAGGACATGCTGATACCGGAAGAACAAAAAGACAAATTCAACAATTGGATGTTTGGATGTGATATTTGCCAGGAAGTATGCCCGTGGAACCGGTTTAGCCAACCACATAACGAGCCTGCCTTTACGCCTATTCCCGAAATTTTGGAACTAAACACACAGGAATGGATACAGTTAAGTGAAACGGCTTTTAACCAAATATTTAAACATTCGCCTTTAAAAAGAAGCAAGTACAAAGGCATACAACGTAACCTGCACTTTATTCAGGAACGTACGATAAATAGTAAGACCGGCATGACATAATATGCATGTCTGTGGAAAGTATTTTCACCCATATTTTGCATACGCTTAATTTTGTATCATGAATTTAGTTGAACGGGACGCTGCAGTTATCTGGCACCCATTTACACCTCAAAAAAACAGGATAGCCCCCATTCCAATCACAAAAGGAAAAGGCACCCTGTTGTATGATGCGGATGGCAATACATATATTGATGCCATTAGTAGTTGGTGGGTTACTTTACATGGCCATGCACACCCTTATATTGCAGAAAAATTATACCAACAAGCCTTACAATTAGAGCAGGTAATATTTGCAGGCTTTACACATGAGCCTGCTGTACGTTTGGCAGAGCAATTGCTGGAAATTTTACCCGGCCCGTTTACAAAAATATTTTACAGCGATAATGGCAGTACCTCAACGGAAGTGGCTTTAAAAATGGCCATTCAATTTTGGTGGAATCAGCAACAGCAACACAGAAAAAAAATTATTGCTTTAAAAAATGCCTATCATGGCGATACATTTGGCGCCATGAGTGTTAGCGACCGCAGTATATTTACGTTAGCGTTTCATGACTTACTGTTTGAAGTTATTTTTTTAGATACACCAACTCCTGAAAATATTACTACATCCATTGCCACTATTCAACAACATGCCCGCGAAGTGGCCGCTTTTATTTATGAGCCCCTGGTTCAGGGAGCAGGCGGGTTAAAAATGTATGATGCCGGTTTGCTGAATCAACTACTTACCGCTGCCAAAAGCCACGATCTTATTTGTATTGCAGATGAGGTAATGACCGGGTTTTACAGAACAGGAAAAATATTTGCTTCTGCCTATCTAAATGTACCACCCGATATTATTTGTTTAAGTAAAGGATTAACAGGTGGTACCATGGCCTTAGGCATTACTGCTTGTACTTCTCAAATTTACGATGCTTATGTACAGGATGATGCACTCAAAACTTTTTTTCATGGCCATTCTTTTACCGCTAACCCATTGGCATGTACAGCAGCTTTGGCTAGTTTAGATTTATTACAACAATACCATACCGTTAAAAGCATTGAAACAATTGGTGCAGCCATACAAAACTTTGCTTTAGAATTGGCACAGTTAAAAGTACCCATTAAAAATATCAGAGTATTAGGCACATTACTGGCATTTGAAATTACCTCAGGTAAAGATGAATATTTAAATGATATAAGCCGTTTTGTAACACAGACGGCATTGCAACAGGGTGTTTATTTACGGCCATTGGGTAATACCATGTACATCATGCCCCCTTATTGCATTAGCAATGAAGAATTAAACTGCGTATTTTCAGTTATTAAAAATATATTGCAACATTATGAATAGCAATATTGAACAACTATATTATATTGCTCAAAAGTCATCTAAAACCATTATTGGATTGATGAGTGGCACCTCATTAGATGGATTAGATATTGCTCTTTGCCATTGTGAAGGGAATGGCTTGAATACTACAGTAAATCTTCAACTATTTACCACCCTTCCCTACGCACAAAAATTTAAGTTGGAGGTAAAATCCATTTTCAGTAATCGCCATGCCGACCTGGAGAAAGTTTGCATTTTAAATGAATGGATTGCAGAAGAACACGCTAAAATGATTCTGGCAACGCTTGCCGACTGGAATATTTCACCCAACAACATTGATATCATTGCCAGTCATGGACAAACCATATACCATGCACCTAAAAGATTACATCAGTTAGAAGGTTTTAATAATGCCACTTTACAAATTGGTGATGGCGACCATTTGGCCGTAAAAACAGGAATAATTACCATTAGTGATTTTAGACAAAAGCATATTGCTGCCGGTGGCGAAGGCGCACCTTTAGCAGCTTACGGCGATTATTTTTTATTCAGCAAAAAAAATGAAAACAGGATTATGCTGAATATTGGTGGCATAGCCAATTTTACTTATTTACCGGGAAATTTAGAGGTACAACAAGTTTTTTGTACGGATACAGGGCCGGGCAATACATTGATGGATGCCTACATACAACAACATTTTCCCGGAAAATATTTTGATGAACATGCAAACGTTGCCATAAAAGGGAAAATACAAGCTACACTTTTAAACGCTTTAAAAAATCATCCCTTTTTTAAAAGTGCATTTCCTAAAACTATTGGCCCTGAGTTATTTAATCTGCATTATTTACAGCAATCCATTAATGCTTCAGGAACACCCCACTACACGCATGAAGACATCATGGCCACCCTTAATAAGTTTTCGGCAGAAGCCATTGCAGAAGCCATTGTACAAGCTACCTCCGGAGAAAAAAAATATACTATTTACAGCAGTGGAGGTGGCATGCACAATCCATTACTCATGCATCATTTAAAAACTTTATTACCAAATACCACATTTAAGAATACACAAGCGCTGAACATTAATCCGGATGCAAAAGAAGCGGTATTATTTGCAGTATTGGGTAATGAATGTATTAGCGGCAAAGGATTAGCGTTAGGAAATGGGCAACCGGCTATTACAATGGGAAAAATCAGCTTCCCAAATTAGGCAAGCATTAATGTTGCTTTTCCACCAATTGCTGAAGCCGGCTCAAATTTTGTTCTAACATTCCACCAATAATTTTATCACTCATTAAAGAGCCAAAACGCTCCCAGGGATACCATTTTAAAAACTGTTCATATTGCCATTGTACCACGGTAGCGGTACCATTAGAAGCCGGTAACATTTGCATGGTGGAAATTAATAGATGGCTTTTTGCACTGTGCCATACAGATACAACAGAATCGGATGTAATTTTTTCAATCTGTACATCACGGTTACCAATCTGTGCTTGAGTTTGCGATTGAAGATGAACAGCACTATCCTGCATACCTGCAATCCACTTTTGCCACCCGTACATATTTTGCAAATATGGCCTTACACTATCAGCCGGTGCATGAATGGTAATGGCTCTGGAAACGATGATTCGGGATGGGAAAAGTAGTGCTATTACCTGCACCAATATGGCCAGAAAAAGAATGCTGAAAAAAGCCTGTTTCAATAATCGCATGGTTCAGTTATTCCCATTTAAAGGTTTTAATAGCCACATAATAAATGAAGATACCCCAAATGGCTAATATGCCAATTTCTTTCCAAACACTGATTAAAGATGCTCCTTCAAATGAAATAGCCCGCATGGCATTATTAAACTGTGTTAACGGCAAGGCATTGCAGAAAGGTTGCATCCATGCAGGGAAATTATCAATTGAAAAGAAAGTACCTGCCAGCAAAAATTGAGGTAATGTAAAAATATTGGCAAAGGGCGGAATGGTGCTTTCGTTTTTAGCTACACCACTTACAATAAAACCAAAACCCATGAATACAATTAAAGCCAAAAAACTTAAAATCATAATATTGATGAATGTTGAAACACCGTGCACCAAAGTAAAATGGAAGAATACTTTGCCAATAACAATAATTACTACGGCCGTAATTAACTGAAAAATAATTCTTCCCAATGCCTCACCTAATACAATATAAGACCGTTTGATTGGTGTGGCAAAAAATCGTTTTAAAACTAATTGTTGTCGTAAATTAAAAAACAAAAAAGCTACGCCAAATACGCCGGCGCTTAACAATGAAAAACCCAATTGCCCCGGTAATATAAAATCGATGGTACGATAAACTCTGCCCGGAATTTTTTCAACCGTGTTGTTAATGGTAGCAATACTGGGTGTATTGGGATACATTTTCTGATTAATCCCTGTAATCACTGATTGGATAATTTGTTTTAGAATGGATAAATTTTGAGGATTGACTGATTCAGAAGTTTTTAACTGAACAACATAAGGAATAGCCGGATTATTAGAGTGTTTAATTTTGATAATTGCTGTAATTCGCCCCTTCTCAAGGTCTTCTTTTATCTGCTCATCCGATTTGACTTTGAATTTCAGATTATTGATACTTTTTAATGCAGGATATATGTAATTGGTTGTATCAGAGGTTTTGTCCATTACCACATTCAACGAAACCCCGCCGCCATTCCCTAAAAATCCAAAAACCAAAATAAATACCAATGGAAAGCCAATGCTGAAAGCAACAGCAGAAGGACTACGCAAGGTGGCCCTTAAACTGGCCTTAGTAATGGCCAGCATGGCAGTAATTTGATTATATTTTTCCAGCATATTAATTTTTAAATGTGCCGCAAAGCTATTTGTTTATTTATCTTTTGCAAAACAGACATTTAAAAATGACTATTTCAACTTTAATTAAAAAATCATTAACCCCACACAAAAAATAATTCGTCCATTCTTCGTTTAATTGCATGTTTTGGCATAATTTAACTTATCTCATTACTAAAAAACAAACTTTATGTTTGAACAAATCATGCAATTGGTTCAGCAACATGCCCAAGAGGCAGTGGTGAATAACCCGGAAGTACCGAATGAAAATAATGAAGCAGTAATGCAGGAAGCAGGTAGTTCCATCACAAATGGATTACAAAATTTATTATCAGGTGGCGAATTGAATGCGCTTTTTCAGGGAGGAAGTGTCGCATCCGGTAATCCTGCCTTACAAAATATTTCAGGCAACTTCATTAGCAGTATTACGCAAAAATTTGGTATTTCATCAGAAGCTGCATCCGGTATTGCCGCCAGTGCCATACCCAATGTTATCAACAGCATTCAAAATATGGGCAATAGTTCGGGCGGCATGCAGCAGGTATTGAGTAATCTTACATCGGGCAATGCTAATTTGGGCAGTATTGCCAACTCCATTGGAAGTAAATTAGGGATGGATAAAGATGGGGATGGGGATGTGGATTTTGATGACTTAAAAAAACTATTTTAAACAATAAGCTTCTTTGACCTCCTTTTAGATGAACACCCATAGCAACAAACGCTATCAAAAAAAATAACCATGAAAAATTTATTTCGTGCCGGTAAAATTTTTCTTCTTTTATTATTTCTGCAATCACAGAAAATCGATGCTCAACGTTTACCTGCCCGTTGGGATGAATTAACAGCGAGCGACTGGGACAAAGCGCTTCAGGCATCCAATTACACCTGTATTTTACCCATAGGCATTTTAGAAAAACATGGCCCACATGTTCCTATTGGTTCTGATTTAATTAGGGTAAGAGAATATGCAGCCCGGGCAACACAGAAAGCGTATGCCGTTGTTTTTCCCGACTACTTTTACGGACAAATTAATGAAGCCAGGCACCAGCCCGGTGTTTTTGCCCTCAAAGAACGCGTTGTTTGGGATTTATTGGAAGCTACCTGCGATGAAATTGCCCGTAACGGATTTAAGAAAATTATCATCATTAATGGGCATGGCGGTAATCCTGAATTGATACGCTATTTCATTCAAACAAGGTTAGAGCAACCACACAATTATGCCGTTTATTTCTTTGAACCACATAGCGATAGTGTCTATTTGCAGCAATTGATAAAATTGCACCAATCGCCCATTAATGGCGATATGCATGCAGGTGAAAATGAGACTTCTGAACTATTGTATTTAAGGCCCGAATTAGTAAAAATGGATAGTGCCAAAAATGAATCAGGTAAAAATTTAAACAGATGGCATATTCCTAATGTTTATACAGCCATTTGGTGGTATGCCGACTTCCCGAATCATTATGCCGGCGAAGGAGATAAAGCCACACCCGCATTGGGTAAACTATTGGTAAATCATGTGGTAGATCAATTGGCAGATGCCATTAAAGCCGTTAAAGCCGATACTACTACTATTCCATTGCAGAATGAATTTTTTGAACGGGTAAGAAAATAAAATTGATCTGGTGATTGCATCAATGAATGTATCATTATTTATCTAATGCAGGCCCTTGCGCTGATTCAGCTACCATCCACCCCGTAGCATACATCCATTTGGTCATTTTATATAATTTCCTGTAATCTATCCTGTCTGGCTCATCTTTTGGTGTATGATAATCGGGATGCAATAAAGTTGTAAAAAATATAGCGGGTATACCTTCCCGGGCATAAGGCAAATGATCACTTCTAAAATACCAGTTTTCCGGATGCGTTACTGCATCCCATGAAAAATCAACTTTAAAATGCGTAAACGCATCATTCGCTTTCATAGCCATATTAACCAGCTCTGTTGAATTTTTATGCGGTGTTAGTGTACCCAATAATGCAGCAGAGTCAGGTGCATTTCTGCCTATCATATCTCCATTTAATACGGCAACAATATCATTTTTAGGTACTGTAGGATGTTTCGCATACCAGCGTGAGCCTAACAGGCCTCTTTCTTCCGCACCATGCCAAACAAAAAGGGCTGAACGTTTTCCTGGTTTTTCATGCCAGGCTTTTGCAATAGCGAGCATGGCAACCGTTACAGAAGCATTATCATCTGCACCATTCCAGATAGAATCATTATCAACTGGATTACCTACCCCGTCATGATCATGGTGGCCACTAAACAAAACATATTGCCGATTTAAAACCGGATCGGTTCCTTTTACTTTTCCTATTACATTTACAGAAGGATAAATAAAATGTTCAGCCATCAAATGAATATCAGCTTTTGCATTGGCTACCACTAATTCACGAGCTACAGAGGGAGTTACCAAAATAATTTGAAAAGCTTGATGAAGAGAGTTACTCTGTTGCATACCTTCAATTTGATATTGCCCAGATTCATATGCATGACTAATAAAAGGTAATAAGGACAGTACGGTACTATCTGCTACCACAATCAAACCTGCAGCACCGTTTCTCTGCATGATTGTTCCGGCAGTACGCAAAGCCAGCAACGTATACCTGAACGCCCATAAGCTCATACCCCTGGCAGGTAACGGATAGGGTGCTACAATATTCATGGCAACAATTTTACCTGTTAATATTTGTAAAGTATCCGCATAAGTATTGAGCCACGCAATATTTCCCGATAACCGGGTATCTGCTACTACTGTTGGCCAATAATTTTTCCATAACGCAAGTGCCTTTCCGTTCAATTCAAAACGGCTTTCATTGGCTATTCTTGCCCGCAATAAATTAAAGAACTGAAAATAAGTACCGTTATCGCCTCCCGGTGCTAAACCTGCTTCCTGTGCTTTTTGAGCTACCCATACAGCCGCTTTCAATTCATCTAATGTTCCTGCCCTTCTACCTCTGAATGCATCACCGGCAAGTGTATACAAATTATTTTGTAAGTCGCTGATACTAATCTTATCAAAAGCAGGTGGAGGTGGTAGCTGCGCAGAATGAGGATTTTGTTGCGAAAAAGATGTTACACTGATGAATAACAAACAAGAGTAAAAGATTTTATTCATAACGGTTATTTTGTTTCAATATAAAAAAGTTGTATCACTAATAACACATTAACAATTAAATTATTTCAAATATGTTTAAGATTCTCTTTGGTAAATTCATTCAACACATTACCTGTATTCAAAGTACCGGCAGGTTCAAACAACATAACATGCACTTCTTCTGTTGCAACCGGCCTATGTTCAATGCCACGGGGTACAATGATGAATTCACCTTCATTCACAACTACATTTTTATCACTAAACTCCATCACAAATGAGCCCCTGATAACATAAAACAGCTCATCTTCATGATCGTGATGATGCCAGGTAAACGCACCTTTAAATTTTACCAATTTTACCTGTTGTCCATTTAAAAGCCCTACAATAGCAGGGTTCCAGTAATCATTTATGCACGCTAACTTTTCGGCCAGGTTCACAGTTTGCGGTACCATTTTCGGGGAGTGATGTTTCATCAAAGATAGTACAATCCATGTGTATAATTATGTACAACAAAACTGTAAGTGCTTATTGCCGATAAAATAATCTGCACATTCGGGGAAAAAGAATAAAAAAAAAACTGGCATACACAATTGTTGTAGTATTGCCGCTTATTTTTAAGTTGCGCTGAAAAATAGGAAATTAGAAAAGAATCATGTCAACCAACACTGCATATATATTATTAGGAAGTAATTTAGGTAATAGAATGACTTATTTAAAGGCTGCCATTTGTGCAATTGAGCAGCAATGCGGCCCATTAAAGAAAGCTTCTTCTATTTATGAAACGGAGGCCTGGGGAGTTGAACAACAACCTCCCTATTTAAATCAGGTAATTGCTATTAACACTGCTTTATTACCTGAATGCTTAATGCAAACTTTATTGCATATTGAACAACAATTAGGCAGAACCAGAACCATTAGATATGCTGAACGCATCATTGATTTAGATGTTTTGCTCATCAATGATTGCATCATTCAAACACCTCTTTTAACTGTACCGCATCCTGCTATGCAGCAACGTAAATTTGTTTTATTGCCATTACAAGAAATAGCACCAGACATCAAACATCCGGTAACGCATCTCACCATTACCGAAATGCTGCAAGCTTGCACAGATATGCTGCGTGTTGAAAAAATTGAAAATCCCGCTTAATTTTACCCAACCATCATTACCATTGCTGAATGAAATATCATTATATAACTATTGAAGGAAATATAGGTGCCGGCAAAACCACACTTACCTATTTGCTGGCCAAGCATTTTAATGCCAGAATTATTCTGGAAGCATTTGCAGACAACCCATTCCTGGAAAAATTTTATGCCGATCCGGCCAAATTTGCTTTTCCTTTAGAATTGTTTTTTATGGCCGAAAGGTTTAAACAATTAAAAAGTATGCTGCATACGCACGATTTATTTAGCAGTATTACCCTATCAGATTATTTGTTTTCAAAATGCCTTTTATTTGCCAAAGTGAATTTACCGGATGAAGAATTTAGATTATATCAAAAACTATTCGACATTATGCAACAACAAATTGCTTTTCCCGATTTGTTGATATACTTACATGCCCCCGTTAACAAATTGCAGCAAAACATTAAAAAACGGCAACGCAGTTACGAACAAAACATACCCGATGGTTACTTATTTAATTTACAAGAAACTTATACGCAATATATTAAGCAACACAATATTAAAACCTTGTTTATTGACGTTTCAAATGCCGATTTTTTAGGTAATCCGGCACATTTACAGGTAATCATAGATGCATTAGATCGGGAGTATGATGCCGGACAACACTTTTTTTCGTTGCCCTGATGTTTGCATGCCATTGTATGTTATTTTCGTAGCAACGATAATTTAACTGTTGTACTGAATGGAGGAGTCCAACCAACCACACGATGCATTTGCATCGATGCGCATTCCGGAATTTAGAAATTTAATGATTGGGCGTTTTGCTTTTATCATGGGTTTGCGTATGATGGCAACACTGCTTGGCTGGTGGATATATGAATTAACCAATGCACCTATTGCTATTGGTTTAATTGGTTTATCAGAAGTGATTCCTGCAGTATCTTTAGCCTTATATGCCGGGCATGTTATTGACATCAGCGAAAAAAGAAAATTACTGCTTACCTGTATTGGATTATATATGTTAGCCGCCATTTTATTAACCATACTTTCCACACACTATACGGCTATTCATTTAAAAAATACCCTCATTGCCGGTTGTATCTATTTAATTGTATTTGGCACCGGTATTATACGCTCATTTACCGGCCCAACGTTTAGCGCATTGTTGGGGCATATTGTTCCTAAAAAAATTATAGCCAACGCCACTACCTGGAGCCAGGGCACCTGGCTTTCAGCTTCAGTAACCGGCCATGCTGCAGCCGGATTTTTAATAGCAGGTTTCGGTAATACTGGTACGTTAGTTACCGTAATTATTTTAGTGAGCATTGCTTTATCGGTGTTGTTTTTACTAAAACCCAAACCGCCTTTAAATGAACGAGGCGAAAAAAAAACCTGGGAAAGTGTAAAAGAAGGTTTGCATTTTGTGTACAAAACCAAAGAATTACTCAGCGCTATTACACTCGATTTGTTTGCTGTTTTTTTTGGCGGTGCAGTAGCTATGATACCCGTTTATGCCAGAGATATTTTGAAAGTGGGACCTGAAGGTTTTGGTTTCCTGAATGGCGCATCCGACTTAGGTTCTATCTGTATTGTCATTTGGCTCACTTTATTTCCATTAAGGAAACAACAAGGAAAAAAATTGTTGATAGCAGTGGGTATGTTTGGAATGTGCATTATTGTATTTGCAGTTTCTAAAATTTTCTGGCTATCGTTTGTAGCCTTACTAATTTCCGGCATTGTAGATGGCGTTAGTGTGGTAGTGAGAGGTACTATTATGCAATTAAAAACACCCGATAATATGCGTGGCAGGGTACTGAGTGTTAGTTCTATGTTTGTGAACTCCAGTAATGAACTGGGGCAGTTTGAGAGTGGTATGGCAGCTAAATTAATGGGTGTAGTGCCTTCTGTTGTTTTTGGCGGATGTATGACGCTATTGGTGGTAGGAGTTACCTGGTTTAAATCGCCGGTTTTAAGAAAAATGGAATACTAAAAGAGTTTACATACTTATACCTAATGCTTCATGCCATGCAACTTCTACAGCTTTTCATTGGTTAGTTTTTCCAATACATAAAATACTGCCGGGCAAAATTCTGCATTCTTCAAAGTAATGTTGATTCGTTTTAACAATACATCTTCATCCGTATATGGAAATCGGGCACAGTCTGATGGCCTGATGTCGTAAATGGAACAGGCATTGTCTGCACCTAAAAACGGGCAAGGCGTTTGTTTTACAACATAATCGCCTTCTACATCCAGAGTTAGATAAGTGTCTATAAACATACTTTCTTTCATTTTCAGTTGCTTACTAATGCGCTTAATATCCGGCGTTTTAAACCGTGGCGAATAATTTTTACAACACTGTGCACAGGTTAAACAATCAATATGCTGAAAAGCCTCTTCATGCAAATCGGGTAATTGCTTAATTACTTTATTGCGTTGCACCCTTTGCAACCATTTTTTGTATTTTTTTTGATTGGCAGCTCTTTGCTTTTGCCAGTTTTCTAAAGAAACTTCCCCGTCCATATTACACATTCAATTTAATTTTAAATACATACAATTAGCCGATTTCAACAATACATTAAGGATTGCTATTGCATTTTATGCAAGATATAACCTTACTTTGCAATAATATTCAAACTTTTCAACTGTATGGACAGTTTAAGGGAGCAATGGCTGATTTTAATTTCAACGCCCATTTACATCATTATCATTGGTATAGAATTATTGCTATCGCACCTGCAACACAAAAAAATATATACTTTGAAAGATACCGTTACCAATGTTTATTTAATGTTGCTGAACGGTGGAATTGATTTGATATTCAGGCTAATTTATATTGGCATTTGGCAATATTTTTTTCTACATGCATTTTATAAATGGCAAGAATATGGCGTAACTTACTGGCTTACATTGCTTTTGGCGGAAGATTTTCTCTATTATTGGTTACACCGGTTCGATCATGAAATACGTTTTTTCTGGGCTACCCATGTAACCCACCATAGCTCGCCGGTAATGAATTTCACAGTAGGTTTTCGCTCCTCTGCTTTTCAACCCCTGTATCGTTTTATTTACTTTATTCCTTTGGCCATGGCAGGTTTTCAACCGGTAGATATTTTGTTTATATACGCTGTTACTCAAATTTGGGGCATATTTGTGCATACAGAACTAATTGGCAAAATGGGATGGTTGGAATATTTGATGGTTACGCCCTCCCACCACAGAGTGCACCATGGCTCCAACCCCAAATATCTGGATAAGAACATGGGTATGTTCCTCATTATATGGGATAAGTTATTCAATACCTTTCAGAAAGAATTATCTGCCGATGATTACCAGCCTATTCATTATGGCTTGACCAAAAACATAGAAAAGTCCAATGCATTTACCATTATTTTCCATGAATGGATACAAATAACCAAAGACGTATTACAAAAAAATATTTCTTTTAAACAAAGAATGGGCTATTTATTTGGTACTCCGGGATGGAGCCATGATGGTAGCCGCCAAACCAGTAAAGATTTGCAATTAATAGAAGCTCAACAAACAGGTGTTGCTGAACCGACTATGTCAACTGATGAATCTGACCTGCAGATGCAAACCATTTAATATGCCACAGATTTCTGCTTGCATTACTCACTACTTACTTACATTTTTCCCGTTTTTACCAACACAAAATATTAAAAACAACCATCTGTTCATGGTACTGATACACACAGTATGCACAGTTTCAACAAAGGCTTTCTTTTGCCCTGATTTCCGCTTAACTTTGCCAATCTTTTAACGTGGTCAACCTCATATATTATGAATTTATTTCAAATGCAAAATGCTGAATTTATGCATCGCCATATTGGCCCTAACCCTGCCGATACCGAAAAAATGTTAAGCACTATTGGTGTTGATAGTATTGAAACGCTGATGAATCAAACCATCCCGTCTTCCATTCGTTTAAAAAACCCCTTACAGTTACCCAATGGCATTAGTGAACAGGCTTTTTTAAATGAATTAGTGCAAATTGCACAACAAAACAAACTTTTTAAAACTTATATAGGGCAGGGTTATTACAATACCATTACCCCTTCGGTAATTCTTAGAAATGTTTTTGAAAATCCGGGTTGGTATACACAATATACTCCATACCAGGCTGAAATATCACAAGGGCGGTTAGAGAGCCTGCTGAATTTTCAAACCATGGTAACCGATTTAACCGGTTTGGAAATAGCCAATGCCTCATTATTAGATGAAGCTACTGCTGCTGCAGAAGCCATGATTATGCTGTATCATCAGCCTAATAAAACTGAGCATTACAGTAGAAATAAGTTTTTTATAGATGAAGCCATTTTTGCACAAACCAAAGATGTGTTAATTACCCGTGCTACGCCTTTAGCAATAGAATTAGTGTTTGGTAATTATAAAACCATTTTATTAGACGATACTTTTTTTGGGGCCATAGTACAATACCCTGCTGCAGATGG
>JAKAKY010000233.1 GCA_021824365.1 Bacteroidota bacterium
ACCGAGATAACCTTTCCGGTTCGGGTATTGGCTTATTCGGCATTACCCATCAGGTAAATAAAACAGTGAGTATAAAATTATGGAAGCAGTTTGTAGAAAATATATTCAATACTTCATTGATTGAATCGAATTATATGCCTTCCATCCATCAGCAAAATCAGGATAAAACCTACATGCTGAAAGGTAATACCGCTTATATATTTTCAGGAAGAGTAGGTTTAAAAAATCAACTTATGGAAACTACACTGAACTATACCCGTATTGCCGATAACGACCGTTTTCTGAATCCGTGTGAATGGGGTATAGAACCCTTTTATACATTTATGTATCGGGAAAGAAATGAAGGCAATGGCAATTTGAATGCTGTAAATGTGGAATGTAAAATGGAAAGCCCTTTCAAAAAAATTGTGATTGGAAGGACAACTCGGTTACTATGCACTGCCTGATGTAAAAAATATTGCCCTAAACAAATAGGGTATACCTTCATACGGACAACTGAATATTGACTTAAAATATCAATTTAAAACGCAATTAGCAGGGTGGGATGCTGAATTTTATACACCTATAAAAAAGGCAATGGCAATACCTACAATAACCCCAAATATGTATTTAATAAAGAGAATCTCTCGCTCTTTAACATTTATTATCAATTATTTTTTCTAAAATTTATTGGGGGAAATAAATTTTTTGTACTTTCCCCTTTCGTTCAAATACATTTTATTGTAAATAATAAAAACAATTATGATTTTAGTAACCGGTGGTTCTGGCTTATTGGGTACGCATTTAATTGAAGAATTGCTGCGGAGGGATTTTTCGGTAAAGGCAATTTATCATAACAATATTCCTGCTCATTTGGCCGATAAATTAGAATGGATACCCTGCGATATTTTAGATGTAGCAGCTTTATCGGAAGCAATGGAAAATGTAGATCAGGTGTACCATTGTGCAGGGTTGGTTTCTTTTAATCCGGCTAAGAAAAAATTATTACACAAAATAAATGTAGAAGGCACAGCTAATGTGGTAAATATTTGTATTGAAAAAAAAATACAGAAATTAATTCATGTTAGCTCAGTAGCAGCATTGGGTAGAATGCGGGAGGGCAAGCTGGTTTCTGAAAGAATGAAATGGAGTATGGCTACCAGTAATAGTGAGTATGGCAAAACAAAATATTTGGGTGAAATGGAAGTATGGCGTGGTATAGGAGAGGGATTGAATGCAGTTATTTTAAATCCATCTATGATATTAGGCGCAGGCGATTGGAATACCGGCTCAACAGAATTGTTTAAAAAGGTATATCATGGTTATTCCTGGTATACAGAAGGTACCAGCGGCTTTGTAGATGTAAAAGATGTGGTAAAAGCCATGCTAATGTGTATGCGAGGCACCTGCAATAAAGAGCGATTTATAATTAGCAGTGAAAATAAAAGTTATAAGGAGGTATTAACCAGTATTGCACATCATTTCGGCAAAAAACCACCGTATAGAAAAGTTACTCCCTTTATTGCAGAATTATTTTGGCGGATTGAAGCTGTGAAATCTTTTTTTACCAAACAAGAGCCATTAATTACAAAAGAAACAGCAAAAACTGCATTAACGAAAGTGAAGTACGATAATTTTCGCTTTCTTACCTATGCTGTAAATTTTGAGTATACACCTATCGATACAGCTATTGAAAGAATTTGTGGTGAGTTGAAAGTGAAGTATGGGTTATGATTGGGTATCCATCACTTTTTTCCATAACTCAGGTATTCTTTTAATCCAAACCAACTCTCTTCTTTTAACCGAGGCCTCTTGTGTTGGTGAACCCCAATACACTTTATTTCCTTCCAAATCACCCGGTACGCCACCTTGTGCTAATACAACAGCATTTTCGCCAATGGTTAATGTTTTGCTTACACCAACCTGGCCCCATAAGGTAACACCATCTTCAATTACAACTGCCCCGGCAATGCCTACTTGTGCAGCAAACAAACAGTTTTTGCCCACTAATGTATCATGCCCTATATGCACCTGATTGTCAATAATTGTTCCTCTTCCAATTCTGGTTTCAGCAGTTACACCTCTGTCAATAGTGCAACCTGCCCCTATTTCAACATCATCTTCTATAACAACCTGCCCACAACTTTTCATGCGTTTAAACCAAACCGGCCTGTTCTTTTTTGTATTATAATAAAAAGCATCACTGCCAATTACAGTGCCTGATTGTATAACAACATGGTTGCCAATAATACAGTCATCACCAATAGTAACATTGGGATGTATAATGGTATTATTGCCAATCATAACCCTGTTGCCAATATAACAATTAGGCATTATTACTGTGTTTTCGCCAATCTTTGCAGTATCGCTAATTGCTTTTGATGAAGGAGTAAAAGGTTTAAAATAATCTACAATTTTTAAATAGGCTTCAAACGGTTCAGTGGTGTACAACAATGCTTTTCCTTCCGGTATGGCAACATCTTTACTATTAATGATAATTACACTGGCTGCACTTTGTAAACAAGTGTTATAATATTTAGGATGATCTACAAACACAATATCACCTGCTTCTACTTTATGTATTTCGTTAATGCCGGTTGGTGTTACAGCAGCATTGCCAACCACTTCTGCACTAATTAAAGTGGCCATCCAGTTTAAAATAACGGGTGTAGGAAATTTCATAATTCTGTTTATTAATGTAAAATGCAAAGTTAAATTCACTTTTCTATAAAATATTTTTTGTTGCATAATAAATGCAATTGCAGGAGTTAATTCAATAAAAAACGTGTGATATGGAATACTTCTACTTCAGAATGAAAATAAAAATATTTCTTTGAAAGCGTTTATTCATCAATGTTTCAATCGATTGTAATTAATTCAGGTGCAATTCAATTCAATTGAAAAATAGTTTTTAAAGAACGCGAATTTTTATAAAAGCAAATCCGCTATTCACATCTTTCAAAAAAATGTGAATAAAATAGTTTGCAATTTTTTTTGTATTGGAAAAAACTCTTTATAATATTGTGGTGGGAATTATATTCCCGTACTTACTAACCCATCCATATATAAAGTCCCGCTTCCGCGGGATTTTTTTATTAGCGCATAAAATCAAAATCATTGTTTCAAATATTTTGTAATTATTAACTTACATTTTGAAGCATTTACAGGTAAAATTTTATTGTTAAATTTTTTATTTAATTGTATGAAATCCACTGTTCATCAATATTTCATTGTGTATAAACCTTTTCAGGTTTTATCGCAGTTTACGGCAACTGATGGTAAACAATGTTTGAAAGATTTTTTTTCTGTTCCTCAAAATGTTTATCCTGTTGGCCGTTTAGATTATGATAGTGAAGGCTTATTGTTGCTTACAAATGATAGCACTCTCAATAAAAAAATACTGAATCCTGTATTTGCTCATGAAAGAGAATATTGGCTGCAGGTAGATGGGGCCATTACCAAAGATGCTATTTTACAACTGCAGAAAGGTATAACCATTCAGGTAGATGGAAAAAAATATCGAACCTTGCCTTGTAAAGCCATGTTGTTTGAAACCAATCCAACCGTACCCGAACGCTTTCCACCCATTCGCTACAGAAAACAAATTCCTGCACCATGGATTCGCATGATACTAACAGAAGGGAAAAACCGCCAGGTACGTAAAATGACGGCTGCCATAGGTTTTCCTACGCTTCGTTTAATTCGTTACCGAATTGAGAATATAAACCTTGATGGATTATTGCCCGGCGAAATGCGTAGCATAAGCGTTGCAGACATCCCTGCATTTTTTGCTTCAAATGCCCGATTAGGGAAATGAGAGTGCTATCAGGTGTAATTGATAAAAGTTCGTATCACATAAAATTCCCGGTAATGGTTTGCCGGTAGCTAAATTGTTTGAATTAGATGATTAACTACAAATGGTTACACACCTTATAATACCCTTATAAAAAGTAATATTAAGCCACAAACGGCATAGCTGCTTTGCACTTATCTTTGCTGCCATTAATTATTTTATTATGAGTGTACAATTGAGTGAACAAGAGCTAATTCGCAGAGAAAAATTAGCA
>JAKAKY010000234.1 GCA_021824365.1 Bacteroidota bacterium
GTGCTACCTTTTTTAAATATGCTTATTTAGAATTTTCCAATAAGGTAGACTATGCACGATACAGTAACTTAAAAGTGTATGAAGGCCGCGCCAAACAAGCATTTGGAACTTATGAATTAGTGCTTAGTTTAGGGGTAACTTTCCCTACGGGCAGGGTAATTCAAACAAAAGAATAGCCCTATCACTGTATCTTTTTTAAATACGATAATTAGCTTCAACCATGCAAAAAAAAATGCGTATTATTTCCTATAATGTAAATGGTATTCGCGCTGCCATTAAAAAAGGTTTTGCAGAATGGCTGCAAACCGATCCGGCCGATGTAATTTGTTTGCAGGAAACCAAGGCTGCTAAAGAAGATGTAGACAATAGTGTTTTTGAAGCATTGGGTTACCATACCTATTGGTTTTCGGCACAAAAGAAGGGATATAGCGGCATAGCGGTTTTTACCAAAATAAAACCCGATGCTGTTTTTTATGGCCACCAAAAAGAGCAAAGCGATTTTGAAGGCAGGGTAATACGGTTAGACTTTGGCGCTATCACTTTAATCAATGCCTACTTTCCATCAGGCACCAGTGGCGATGAAAGACAAACCTATAAATACCATTGGTTAGATGAGTTTTTAGATTACTTAAAGGAACTGCGCCAAACAAGGCCACAATTAATTATTACCGGCGATTATAATATTGCGCATACAGCAATGGATATTCATGATCCCAAAGGGAATAAAAATTCATCAGGTTTTTTACCGGAAGAAAGAGCCTGGATGGATCAGTTTTTAGCAGCAGGATTTGTAGATACCTTCCGTTATAAACATCCTGATGAAAAAGCTGCCTACTCCTGGTGGAGCCAGCGTTTTCCCTCTGTACGTTTGCAAAACAAAGGCTGGCGGATTGATTATATCAGCATTACCGGCAACTTAACCGAAGCATTAAGTGAAGCGGCCATATATCCTGATGTAAAACACAGCGATCATTGTCCGGTATATGCCGCATTAAAATTGTAACGATGATTATTTACAATGTAACCTCGCATGTAGCAGCACCCATTCATACCGCATGGTTGCAATGGATGCAGGAAATACATATACCCCTGGTAATGCAAACAGGTTGCTTTTACCAATACCAATGGGTAAAAGTGTTAGAAATCGATGAAAGCGAAGGATTTACTTATGCCACACAATATTATGCCAAAGAAATGCGGCATATAGAACAATACCAACAACAGTATGCACCACAGTTACAGCAGGAAGTGAATGCCACCTGGGGCGATCAAATCATCAGTTTTCGCTCATTAATGCAGATTGTGCATTGAATGTGGAAAGCTTTTTGCCCCCTGTTTTTTCATTCACCAAACTTCCCTATATTCCCCTTAAAACCCTTACTACGCCTCATTTTCTGTATGCAAAACGCTAAAACCCCTACAGGTACTGCATTTCAGCAGTTCAGGCAACTAAATTCAAAAATTGGATGGAAGTGTATTTTGCATCAAAAGCCTTATTGATACAGTATTTTGGGGCAAAACCTGTGCTTAAAAATTGTGAAAAAATATTTTGTTAATTGCCAAAAGCCTATACATTTGTTTTTGTTATTTAACTAATTAAACAATCATCTATGAACAAGGCTGAATTAATTGCAAAAATTGCAGAAGATGCTGAAATCACTAAAACACAGGCAAACGCTGCTTTAGATTCATTTGTTGAAGCAGTAACCAAAACTTTAAAAGGTGGTGGTAAAGTTACCTTAGTAGGTTTTGGAACTTTTTCTGTTTCTAAACGTGCTGCTCGCACAGGACGTAACCCTCAAACCGGTGCACCTATTAAAATTAAAGCTAAAAAAGTTGCCCGTTTTAAAGCAGGTAAAGAATTAAGCAGCAAAATGTAATTTTTTGCACTACAGAATTAAATCCTGCTGTTTCAGCAGGATTTTTTATTTTTGTCCCTCACACAAATATTAAAAATCAATTTATTATGGGTAGAGGCGACAAAAAAACAGCGAAGGGAAAACGTTTTAAAGGTTCTTTCGGTAAAAGCAGACCACAAAAAAAACAAACTGAAAAAAAAGAGGTGGTTAAAGCCTCCTAACAAATTTTTCAATGCAGGCTGTCTCTATACCAGGCGGCCTTTTTTCATCACAATATAACCCATTACAAGTACGCAATGGGCTTTTTATTTCAGCCCATTCAGCATTTTTGGAGCGTGTAATAGTTTAGAACATACTTGCTTACCATAAAAAAGTTTCCTTTCATCAACTTTTTGGGCTGTCAATATATTTTTGTATTACTTTAGAATTTCATTCAAAGGAAAAGCTGCTCTATAATGAATCAACAGCTTTCCGTTTCACACAAAACCATGCACATGAAAATTGTAAAAACAGCAGTCTACTGCGCTACGTTAAGCGTTGCACTATTTACAGGTTGTAAAGAAAAAACGGCTCCTTCTGCATTCATTGATTTGAGTGCAATTGATACATCGGTAAAACCGGGTGATAATTTCTTTTTGTATGCCAACGGTAACTGGGTAAAGAAAACAACCATACCGGCTTCTGAAGTAGGTGCAGGCTCATTCTTAGATTTATATAACCGCACCAAAAACAACATCCACACTATTCTGTCAGAAGCAGAAAAAAATCCGGATAAACCAGGTAGTATTCAACAAAAAGTGGGTGATTTTTTTGCATCGGGCATGGACTCTGCCAAAATTGACCAATTGGGTTACACGCCCATTCAGTCTTTATTGAGTACCATCAATAACATTAAAACGGCCGAAAACATTATTCAGTATGCGGCACAGGGACATACCCGTGGCAGTAATATGTTATTCGACTTTGGTGTTAATCCTGATGACAAAAACAGCATGGTTACCATTGCCGTATTTGGCCAGGGCGGATTAGGATTACCCGACCGTGATTACTATTTTAAAACGGATGCCGCTACACAGGCCGTAGTAACAGCCTACAAAAACTATTTGCAAAAATTATTGATATTAACCGGTACCGACAGCCTTACGGCAGCCAAAGAAGTGGAACAGGTATATGCATTAGAAAAACAAATGGCAGAAAGCCATAAAACTAATGTGGCCCTGCGCGACCCGCAAAGTAATTATCATAAAATGGCCGTAAGCCAATTAGCCAAAACAATGCCGCATGTGCAATGGCCCCTAGTATTGAAAACATTGAATATTCAGGCGGATTCAGTCAACCTGCAGCAGCCTGAGTTTTATGCTAAACTTAATCAGTTAATTGTTACACAACCCATCGCTACCTGGCAATCATATTTACGCCTGCATACCATTAACAGTGCAGCACGTATTTTAAGCGCACCATTTGTACAGGCATCATTTGATTTTTATGGAAAAGCATTAAACGGACAAACACAAATGAAACCCCGTTGGGAAAACATTTACCGCACCATTGACGTACAAATCGGAGAAGCACTGGGGCAATTGTACGTTGAAAAATATTTTACCAAAGAAGCTAAACAAAGGATAGATGAACTGGTGCAAAATTTACAAACAGCCTTTGCACAAAGGATAGGCCGTTTAGACTGGATGAGTGACTCTACCAAACAAAAAGCAAAAGAAAAATTACAGGCATTTATTAAAAAAATTGGTTATCCTGATAAATGGAGAGATTACAGCAAAGTAAATATTGACCGCAATCATTATTTTGACAATGTGATGGCAGCAGAGGCCAACAATTACCAATACATGATCAACAAATTAGGTAAGCCGGTGGACAGAACCGAATGGGAAATGACACCACCCACCATCAATGCTTATTACAATCCTTTGTACAATGAAATTGTATTTCCTGCAGGCATATTGCAGTTCCCATTTTTTGACCCACAAGCCGATGATGCCATTAATTATGGCGGCATAGGTATGGTAATTGGCCATGAAATGACCCACGGTTTTGATGATCAGGGTGCGCAATACGATAAAGAGGGCAACCTGAAAAACTGGTGGAGTACAGGCGATTATGATTTATTCAAGAAAAAATCACAACAA
>JAKAKY010000235.1 GCA_021824365.1 Bacteroidota bacterium
TTGAGTAAAGGGTTTATAAAAACCGGCAGGTTAAGCAATTGTTATCCACAAAGCATTCAACTAACATAAGCAAGTGATTGTGTAAGCTATTTTTGCAAAATGATAATACCTTTACCCTTCCCTTTACCTTTATATATCTTTGTTGCATTCTGTACCTGCATTGGCATACAAGTTTTGTATTATTTATTTTTATTTAACAAAACTGCTTTCTATAAAAATAAAAATGTTAATGTGCAGGAAGAAAAACCTGTTTCAGTAATTGTTTGTGCCAGAGATGAAGCAGCTAATTTGGTAAAAAACCTGCCCGGCATATTGGTACAGGAATACAATACCGCACATGAAGTAATTGTGGTGAATGATAATTCAACCGATGAATCGAAATATATTTTAGATGAGCTAAAAGCCATATTTCCACACATACATTCAATTGAGCTAACCCAGGAAGCTAAATTGATTGCCGGAAAGAAATTTCCTTTATCAATGGGTATTAAAAGTGCCAAATATGAATACCTGTTGTTGACAGATGCAGATTGTGTTCCCGCCAGCGAATTATGGATACAAAAAATACAGGCAGCATATGCCCCTGAAATTGAAATTGTATTAGGGTATGGTGCCTATCATAAAAAACCGGGATTGCTGAATAAAATAATACGTTTTGAAACTTTTCATACAGCCCTTCAGTATTTTTCTTACGCCTTAGCCGGTATGCCTTACATGGGTGTAGGAAGAAACCTGAGTTATAAACGCGATGTGTTTATCAGGAATAAGGGCTTTTCTTCCATGAACCAAATTCCGGGGGGAGATGACGATTTGTTTATTAATAAAGTTGCCACAAAAAATAATACAGCAGTAGTAATTGAACCGGATGCGTTTACCCTCAGTGAACCCAAACAAACATGGCGCGACTGGATGAAACAAAAAAACAGGCATTATTCCACCTCTAAATACTACAAGGCCAAACACAAATTCTGGCTGGGTTTATATACTTTTAGTTTTTTCTGGATTTACCCTTTATTAGCTGCAGGTATTTTTCTATTTAATTGGTGGCTTACTTTGGCAGTTTTTGGATTAAGATTGATGATTCAGGGTATTATTTATTTTAATGCCATGAAAAAATTAAATGAGAAAGATTTATGGCCCATGTATTTATTGTTTGATATCTGGATGTTTTTTTATTACATATTATTTTTCCCTGCATTATGGAAAAAACCTAAAAAAACATGGAGCTAAAGCGAAGCTGTATAATTTTATAGTATGGATGAAATCTTAAAATACTTTACTGACTTTACCACCCGGCAGCAGCAACAGCTTGCCGCATTAGCACCACTATATAAAGAATGGAACGAAAAAATTAATGTGGTTTCCAGAAAAGATATTGATAGTATTTATTTGCACCATGTGCTGCATTCACTCAGCATAGCTGCCATTACCCATTTTGAACGGGGTACGGAAATTATTGATATTGGCTGTGGCGGTGGATTTCCGGGCGTTCCGTTAGCTATATTTTTTCCTGATGCTCATTTTCACCTGGTAGACAGTATTGCAAAAAAATTAACCGTAGTAGCAGCCATTTGTGAAGGTGCCCAAATTAACAATGTAACCATACAGCATACCCGTGCCGAGCAAATTAAAAATAGAAAATTTGATTATGCTATCAGCCGGGCCGTTGCACCATTGAAAGATTTATGGCAATGGAGTAAACCACTACTAAAAAAAGGAAATGCACCTATGGCCGATAATTTAGCCAATGGTTTAATATGCCTGAAAGGTGGTGACCTGCATCAGGAAGTTTCGGAAAGTTTAACACGTCCTGCTTTATTTAGCATTTATGATGTTTTTCCTGAGCCTTATTTTCAGGAAAAATATATCGTATATGTAAAAAAATAGGAGGCATTATTGGCGCCTCCTATTCCAGATATACTATCACATTTGTTATTCAGGAATAACTAATTTATTGTTGCTTCGGTTTACATCAGCCATGCGTTGAGAGGGGTCAATTTCAACTGATTTAATATCGCGAATACTTTTACTGATACTAAAGTTATATTCCGGATCAGTCCATTTCCATTCTGCATGTATAATCCGCGGTGTTGCATCTTCTGCAGGTTTAATGCCATACATTAAGTTCATAGGTATATAATGCATTTCAGTTGTTCCGTCTTTATAAGTAACCAATACATCAATGGGCATGGGCATTTTGCCAATACGTTTTAAAGTAATTTGTGGTTGGTTATTTACCACATTAATATCGCCAATACCATAATCAATTGTTTTGGTAGTATATACCCAATATTCTTTATACCACTCTAATTCAATATTGCTAACTTTTTCAGCCACCCGAATAAAATCGTTGGCATTGGGATGCTTAAACTTCCAGGTATTATAGTAAGCCAATAAAACTTTATCGCGTAAGCTATCACTAATAATATAACCTAATTGTTCTAAGAATAAGGCACCTTTACTATAAGCAGCTAAGGAATAACCGAAGTTGGTATTGTAATGGTCGGAATGGGTGCTCATAGGTTCTTCATACGGGCTTCTTGCCAATGCAAAATAACCCATATAGCTATCGTATTGATTTTTGGGCAATTTATTGGCGTCTTCAATTACTTTATTTTTCAGATAATTTTTAACTGGAATACTAGTGTAAGGTGATTGCAGTGCGATATTTTCATTATACCACGCCATTACCTCCGATTCTGCATAGGTGGTAAAACCCTCATCCATCCAGGGATACAAACTTTCATTGGTGCCCAGTATCTGTTGGTACCAGCTATGCATCCATTCATGAAAAACGGTACCCAGGCCTGGCCCTTTAAGTAAGGTAGCCATTGCATATTCCATACCACCATCACCACCCTGAATAAAGGAATATTGAGAATAGGGATAAGGGCCAAAATGTTTTTCAATATAAGGCAGTACTTTTTCAGCCGACCATAATACATTGTTCCAGGCACTATCTGTATGTGCATCGCCGGCTTTGTAAAACACATTCAATACCAACCCCGGTCTTACTTTTTTAGATAAATGTTTGTAATCAGGATCAGCTGCCCACACAAAGTCGTGTACGTTATTCCCTATAAAATTCCAGGTAATGGTATTGCCTTTGTGCTCAGGCACTTTCATACCCGGCTTTTCATAACCAAACCCAATTTCATCAGCATGTTGCAGCACGCCGGTGGCAGCCACTATATATCGTTTATCAATCGTAATTTTTACATCGAAATTGCCCCAAACACCATAAAATTCTCTGGCAATATAGGAGTTGGCATTCCAGCCCTGATAATCATATTCTGCTATTTTAGGATACCACTGGCTCATGCTGTAACGTACTCCTTCTTCATTATCGCGGCCACTTCGCCTGATTTGTATGGGTACCTGTGCTTTAAAAGCCACTTTCATATTGGTTTTGCTATTGGGCAAAATAGGTGCGGATAAAGCAACTTCTAAAATGGTTTCATGATAAATCAATTTTTGTTCTACACCGTTTATTACAATACTGGTTACACTATCATATCCAATTTCGTTCGGTTGCAGTTTGCTGATGCGATCTTTTACCCTTGCGTCCCAATCCGGTATTGGGCTACCATTACGATCTTGTCGTGTTGCAATTTTTCCTAATTCACGGCTTCTAACATCCATACTGCTATTGGGTTGAAATGCATTCCAGTATAAATGAAAAAACACACGGTTGAAAGTATCTGGCGAATTATTGGTATATACAATGTTTTCAACACCGGTAAACCGATTGGTTTCCGCATTCATGTTTACATCAATTTGATAAGCAATATGCTGCTGCCAGCGTTCAGGCTGAGCACCTGCACTTTGATGCACTATGCAAGTCATAAATAAAATAGCAAATAATTGTTTTCTCATGTGCAATGAAATTTTAAAAAAAATTGAAACTATTTGTATAAAGAAATGCCAGTGCCGGCATAAATACCAACCACACTTCTTAGTAATATGCGAATGAGCAAGATAAAAAATTTATTG
>JAKAKY010000236.1 GCA_021824365.1 Bacteroidota bacterium
GTTGCTTGTTGTAGAAAGAATTTCCTGACACAGAATAGTTGCACCAGTTATTTTTTGGTCAAATAATAACAGCCCGATTTTTTTACCGAAATGTTTTTTAATTAATTCATTAACATCACTGGTAAGAAATGTTTTTGTAATGGGTGCATAATGTTTTGAAAGCATTCCGGGAGCATCGGGTGTGGTTTCATTTTTAGTAATAATTTTTAATTTACCGATTACACTTTCAATTTCTTCCACTGAAATTGAACCATGCCGATAAAGGATTGGCTGATTATTTTGAAATCCAATGATTGTAGATTCTAAACCTTTTTGACAGATTCCACCATCTAAAATAAGCGATAATTTATCTTTAAAATATGTATAAACATGTTCTGCACTTGTAGGACTGATAGAACCAAAAGGATTTGCACCTGGTGCTGCAAGAGGGAAATTAAGTTGCTCTAAAAGCGATATTGTAACAGGGTGGTTGGGAACTCTTACTGCCACAGTTACTTTTCCGGCTGTAACACTATCTGGAATTGTTGTTTGTTTTTTCAAAACTAATGTTAATGCACCCGGAAAAAAGGTTTCAGCAAGTTTTATTGCTTTGTCAGGAATGTCAATAGCAACGTTTTCTAAATAAGCTAACAACTTTATGTGAACTATGAGCGGATTAAATGAGGGTCTATTCTTTAGCTTAAATATTTTACTGGTTGCTTTTTCACTATGAACATTTTCCGCTAATCCATAAACTGTTTCAGTTGGAATAGCAATAACATCATCGTTGTTTAATAATGCTATTGCTCGTTTTATTTGAGATGTCAGGCGTTGCATTTTAAATTTTAGGGGTTGCATATATCACAATACATTGGGTCTTCCACTTTTTTATTGTTTGGATACATTTCTTCTTTTGTATAAGAACATTTTTGACAGGTGTAGATGTAACTTAATGTTGATCGGGTTTTAAAACCACATAAGCTGCAAGGCAATCCTTCCTTTCTATCCGTGATTCCAAAACCGGGAGTATGGCATTGCGGACAGCAGGAATTTATTTTAGCAATTAATTTTTGTGTTGCTTTTTCAATCACCTTCATTCGGCTTGGATTATACATTGCCCTCATATCTGTTTCAACAAAGGCAGCACCGTATTTTTCTAAGAAATGATAGTAGGTTGTTTTGAGATTCTCCCAATCCGTTATGCCCTTTATTATTTCAGTAAAATCGTTTTTTGCTTTTCTTACAATTAAACCGTGTGTAGGAAATTTTACCCGTTTGGCAAAATCTTTTAATTGCTCTTCGCTCTTAATTTCTTCGCCATTAAAATTAGTTTCAGTGCTTAACACTTTTGAAATAATTTCCAGGTCATTCTTCTTATCAATAAACAAAACTATCTCCTCATCTGCATAAATAAAGAGCATAAAAGGATGCATACCGAAAGAACCCTCGCTGGCAACTGCCATGTCGCAATCATACTGCTGCATGGCTAAAAGGCATTTATTTCTGGCGGTTGTAACGGGGTCGTCTTTTCGTTCTACCTCTCCGGTAAAAGTTCCCAGCACATCGGTATCAAAATTTTCAGGCACAAAACATTTTACACCTAACCCCCCTTCTGATAATGGTGCTATTATTTTTTCTTTTTCATGTTTGGTGGCAATAAGCAGATTCCTGCCGCTGAACATTTTAGCTTTCACTTTTTTGGTTATTGAATTTCGATGGTTGATTGAATGGCTATTTTATCCCCTTTAGCTTCTATGTGTTTTCTAATGTCGAACAATTCTTTTTGCAGCCGCTTGATTTTTGTTTCCGAAATTTTTATGTCCTCTTCGGTGCAGGTGCCGGTGATTTTGTTTTCGTGAAATTTTATTTTTATGTGAATCATTTGGGTGATAATGTCAATTGCATCTTTGGCGTTGAATTGACCATGTATGAGTTGTATGTTCATTGCGATTTTATTTTTATTGTCCTTGTCCTAATGAGAAAGCCGGTTTGCCATCAAAGGCATAGAGGTTTTCGGTTTTGATAATGTCAATGTTGTGGGTAACAGCGTTTGCCAGCAGTTCAATAATATTTTGTTTGTTGATAAGGTTTCCTTCTGTTAGTTTGAAACGGCAACGCCAATGGTCAGTGCAAAAGGTTTCATTAAAACCATCGGGATATACTTTAATGCCACGGTTGGTTATCATAGAAAGTTTTGCATCGGCACTGTCTAATTGCTGAATTATTTTTGCCAGCTCATCAGGGCTTGTTCCTGTCCAATGCACAAACAGATCTACACCAACTAATTCTTTTTTAGCAGCAGGTTTACGTTTATATTTTGGTAAGTTGAGTGCTGCATTGTTGGTATATGAAACTGATTTTAGTATGGAAGGTTTGTTTCCTAAATTAGCAATTACTGCTTGTGCAAATTCTTTTGTTCCTACTTTTTGTTTGCTCGTTCCTTCTTTAAAAATATCGTAAGTGTGTATTCCATCTTCAATTGTTTTGAGCCATGCATTCTGAATTTTTTCTGCTGCTGCTGTTTCGCCAATGTGATTCAACATCATTACTGCTCCCTGCAATAAACCCGATGGGTTTGCTAAATTTTGTCCTGCCCTTCGTGGTGCGGAACCATGTATGGCTTCAAACATGGCACACGCTTCACCAATATTTGCCGAACCTGCCAACCCAACTGAACCTGCAATTTGTGCCGCTACATCTGAAAGAATATCTCCGTATAAATTAGGCATTACAATCACATCAAATGCCTCCGGTGTGTCAGCCATTTTTGCTGCACCTATATCTACAATCCAATGTTCGTTTTCAATTTCGGGATATTCTTTTGCAATCTCATCAAACACTCTATGAAACAATCCATCGGTTTGTTTCATGATGTTGTCTTTAGTAAAGCAGGTTACTTTTTTTCTGCCGTATTGTTTTGCATATTCGAAAGCATAGCGAACAATTTTTTCGCATCCCGGACGGCTGATTAATTTTAAGCATTGTATCACTTCATCGGTTTGCTGATGTTCAATACCTGCATACAGGTCTTCTTCGTTTTCACGAACAATCACTATGTCCATGAAAGGATGTTTTGTTTTTACAAAAGGATGTAAACTCATGCAAGGTCTAACATTGGAGTAAAGCCCAAGAAATTTTCGGGTGGTAACATTTAAACTTTTGTAACCTCCGCCTTGTGGTGTGGTGATGGGTGCTTTTAGAAAAACTTTATTTCTGCGAACTACTTCCCACGATTCTTTGGCAATGCCTGATGTATTGCCAGCCAGGTAAACTTTTTCTCCTACTTCAATTTCTTCAATTTCAATTTTAGCTCCTGCCGCTAAAATTATTTCAAGGGTTGCGTCCATTATTTCAGGACCAATTCCATCGCCTTTTGCTACTGTTATTTTTCTCATATTGCTTTTCTAAATTTTTTTATAATGCAAATTTGAGAATTGAAAATGATATAGTTTTATTTATCTTTGTAATGGTTAACATAAATTATTTTTATGAATTATACTTTTAATCAGTTAAGGATTTTCTTAAAAATTTCGCAAACGGGAAGTTTGGCAAATGCTGCGGAATTGTCATTTACTCAAACACAAAATGCTCATTGGTTTATCGGCGGCCCTTCCTTCCATTCGAAGCACAACTGTTTAAAGTTTCGATATCTTTTGTTTGAAACTGTTCTTCGCTTACTCTTTTTTACAACGTGCCATTAGAAAACAATCAGCAGGCAGACTACTACAAAAATTGTTATCATGTATATAATCAAAAAGCGAAGTATTTTCTTCGCCAAGACTGTAGCGCCTGCTTTTCGCTACTCCGGAAAATATAACGGTAAGGATTAAGCGAAAAAATCAAATAACTAAAACAGAGAACTGTAGCATGTGTGTTTTAATACCGCAAGTAAATCAACATCGCTAATTCGTTCCTCAAGTTTATTCATCAGCATGGCTCTGCTGACCATATCATAGAACTGTGTGATGTCCGCTTTAAGATAATAAATCTTATGCCCTTTGTTAT
>JAKAKY010000038.1 GCA_021824365.1 Bacteroidota bacterium
ATGCCAAACCGTTGCGAAAGTTGGGGCAGTTTTTGGGATAGGTGCTAGTCTTTTAGGTGTTGGGTATCATTCCAAATGCTACCGGTTGGTGTCCCCACCAACCGGAATAGGGTATTATGTGGCTGGTTTTTGGGTTGTTGGATATTCGATAATCATCTGTGTACATTTGTGTTATTCGTGGCTACATAACCATTTCTGTGATGGGTTGCCCAAAACGGTAGGAAATCAGCGCATCATTTCATTAGTTGAATCCGTGGTTCAGACAGCCTGTCTGAAGCGGAATGCCCAATACCCAAAGACTAAAGATCAGCACCCCCAATTGCTCCACTATTTCCTCAAAAAATTTTTGGAATCGCTTTTGTCAAATCTTATATATTTATAGAGGCGGTATCGGGCCACATTTCCCATTTCTTATTGTTGCAGATTAGTTATTCGGTTGCCAATAATGCAGATGGACTATTTTGCAAATATTCATTAAAACCATCAGGTGAGCCGCTGCTTTGCGGGTAAAAACCCCTTATTTTTGCGCCCGTTAGTGGGTAGAAGCGGCGGGCATTTTATTTTACTAAATTTTGAAGCATCCGGATATGAAAAAAGCATTGATTACCGGTATTACCGGTCAGGATGGCGCCTATTTGGCAGAGCTATTACTGAAAAAAGGGTATGAAGTACATGGTATTAAACGGCGTAGTTCGTTATTCAATACCGGTCGAATAGATCGGTTTTATGAAGACCCGCATGTACCGCACCGGCATTTGATATTGCATTATGGCGATTTAACCGATAGCAGCAACCTCATCCGGATTATCCAGGAAGTGCAGCCGGATGAGATATATAACCTGGCAGCCATGAGTCATGTACATGTGAGTTTTGAAACACCGGAGTATACGGCCAATGCCGATGGACTGGGTACTTTGCGTATACTGGAAGCGGTACGTTTATTGGGATTGATTGAAAGAACGAAGATATACCAGGCATCTACCTCTGAATTATATGGTTTGGTTCAGGCGGTACCACAAAGCGAGACCACAGCTTTTTATCCGCGTTCACCGTATGCCGTGGCAAAATTATATGCCTACTGGATTACGGTGAACTACCGGGAAGCTTATAATATGTTTGCCTGCAATGGTATTTTGTTCAACCATGAGTCGCCTTTACGCGGGGAAACTTTTGTAACGCGTAAGATAACCCGTGCGGTAGCCAAAATTGCGTTGGGTTTACAGGATACTTTGTTTTTGGGGAATTTGGATGCACGGCGTGATTGGGGCCATGCGAAGGATTATGTGGAAGGGATGTGGCGCATTTTACAACAGGATAAGCCGGAGGATTTTGTGCTGGCTACCGGCATTACCACCCCTATTCGTGATTTTGTGCAGATGGCTTTTGCCGAAGTGGGTATCCGCATTGGGTTTAGGGGTAAGGGTGTAGCAGAAGAAGGGTATGTAACCGAAAATCATGGAGGGTATCCTGTTCCTGCAGGTAAAGTAGTGGTAAAGGTAGATGCCCGTTATTACCGGCCAACGGAGGTGGACTTGCTGATTGGTGATGCCACTAAGGCCAAAGAAAAATTAGGCTGGACACCCACCTATAGCTTGGCAGAAATGATTACGGAAATGGTGGCATGGGATGTAGAATTGTTTAAACGCGAACAACTATTGAAAGAACAGGGCTTTCGGGTGAATAATGAATTTGAATAGGGGAGTTGGGTTTTAGTCTTTGGGTGGTTAGGTGTTGGGTAACTTTCAGCCCCTACCGGTTGGTGTCCCCACCGACCGGAAAAAAAACTTTCAGCCCCTACCGGTTTGGTGTCCCCACCGACCGGAAAAATGGGGGTAGGATGGTCTTTGGGTGGTTAGGTGTTGGTTTTTGGGATATTGGGTATTAGCGAAGCTCATTCGAGTTCATTTGTGTCATTCGTGGCAACAAACAAAAAATTAAAAAGTACTACCGGTAGGTGTCCTCACCAACCGAGATGACGGATAGTGGAAACAATATTGAATGAATTGAATACAGAAAATATATGCAGCACACAGCTAAAATTTATGTAGCAGGGCATCGGGGAATGGTAGGCAGCGCCTTAGTGAGGGCATTAGCAGCAAGTGGTTTTCAACATATCATTAACCGTACTTCAACGGAGCTGGATTTGCGTAACCAACAAGCCGTTATGCAGTTTTTTGAACAGGAAAAACCGGAATATGTATTTCTGGCGGCTGCTAAAGTAGGCGGTATTGTGGCCAATAACACTTACCGTGCCCAGTTTGTGTATGAGAACCTGATGATAGAATCCAATATAATTCATGCTGCTTATGTACATGGGGTAACCAAATTATTGTTTTTGGGTTCCTCCTGTATCTATCCCAAAATGGCACCGCAGCCATTGAAAGAAGAATATTTATTGTCCGGCTATTTAGAACCCACCAATCAGCCTTATGCCATTGCTAAAATTGCGGGAATAGAAATGTGTGATGCATACCGGGCACAATATGGCTGCAATTTTATTTCGGCCATGCCTACCAATTTATACGGGCCTAATGATAATTTCGATTTAAACACCTCGCATGTACTACCGGCATTGCTACGTAAATTCATCACCGCTACCCGGCAAGGGCAGCAGGAAGTGGTATTGTGGGGCACCGGCACACCCAAAAGAGAGTTTTTACATGTAGATGATTTGGCCGATGCCTGTTTGTTTTTAATGCACCATTACAATGCACCCGGATTAGTGAATATTGGCTGGGGAAAAGATATCAGCATTGCCGAGCTGGCGCATTTAATACAGCATATTACCGGTTTTCAGGGAACCATTCGTTTTGATACGTCTAAACCTGATGGCACACCCCGGAAGCTGATGGATGTATCTAAATTAAACCGCTTGGGCTGGCATGCACATATTCATTTGGAACAAGGACTGAAGATGGTGTATGAGCAGGTAAAAAACGAGCCATGGGAAGCTTAACGCAATGCGTCAATAATTAAATAACCAACAAATGATTGATCAATATGTACACTAAAAACATCATGATTACGGGCGGAGCAGGCTTTATCGGCTCGCATGTGGTACGGTTATTTGTTACCAGGTATCCGCATTACCGCATCATCAACGCCGATGCGTTAACGTATGCCGGTAACTTAGCTAATTTAAAAGATATTGAGCAGCACCCCAACTATCAGTTTGAAAAAGTGAATATTCTGGATGCAAAAGCAATAGAAGGGTTATTTACAAAATGGCATATAACCGATATCATACACCTGGCGGCAGAGTCGCATGTAGACCGTTCTATCTCATCGCCCATGGATTTTGTGTACACTAATGTAGTGGGTACAGTGAATTTATTGAACGTGGCTAAGCAGCATTGGTTGCATGATGGGGGCAATCATTTATTTTACCATGTTTCAACCGATGAGGTATTTGGTGCACTGGGCGAAACCGGATTCTTTTCGGAAACCACACCCTATCATCCCAATTCGCCTTATTCGGCCAGTAAAGCGGCATCCGACCATTTTGTACGGGCCTATGCCGAAACCTATGGGTTAAACACCATCATTTCCAATTGTTCCAATAACTATGGGCCGTATCATTTCCCCGAAAAACTGATACCCCTGTTTATTCACAATATTATTGAACGTAAATCCCTTCCTGTTTATGGCGATGGTTTGTATACCCGTGACTGGTTATATGTAAAAGACCATGCGTTGGCTATTGACATATTATTCCATCAGGGAAAAATAAATGAAACCTATACCGTTGGTGGATTTAATGAATGGAAGAACATTGATTTGGTGAAGTTGTTGTGCAAGCTAATGGATGAAAAGCTGCAACGTGTACCAGGAGAAAGTGAACAGTTGATTACTTATATTAAAGACCGTCCGGGCCACGACAGGCGGTATGCCATTGACGCTTCTAAGATTAACAGGGAATTAGGGTGGAAGCCTACCGTAACTTTTGAAGAAGGGTTAAATGAAACCATTGACTGGTACCTTAATAATGGCGAATGGTTGCAGCAGGTAACCAGTGGTGCCTATCAGCAATACTATGAAACAATGTATACTAAAAATAAACAATATTAATGCAGGTATGAAAACAACGGCTACCCCTTTACGCGATTGTTATTTAATAGAAGATACAGTGTTTGCAGATGAGCGGGGCTATTTTTTTGAGAGTTTTAACCAACAAACCTTTTTGGAGCAAACCGGATTAGATGTGTGTTTTGTGCAGGATAACCAGTCGGCCTCCGTAAAAGGCGTATTGCGTGGATTGCATTTTCAAAAAGGGGGCCATGCACAAGCCAAATTAGTAAGGGTATTACAAGGCAAGGTATTGGATATAGCCGTTGATATGCGTAAAGATTCACCCGGTTTCGGACAATATTTTGCAGTAGAATTAACCGCCGAAAACCATTTACAGTTGTTTGTGCCCCGTGGCTTTGCCCATGGTTTTGTGGTATTGAGCGCGCAGGCGGTATTTTTTTATAAGTGCGATAATTATTATCAGAAGGCGGCAGAAGGGGGCATATTGTTTAATGACCCAACACTGCACATTGACTGGCAATTACCGGCAACTGAATTGATTATTTCGGCTAAAGACAAAGTGTTGCCCGGTTGGGAAGAAGCGGTTGCAGATTGTGGGTTTTAAGTCATCACATAATTCTATCATTAAATCCTCATAAAATGAAAGGCATTGTATTAGCAGGCGGAAGCGGTACCCGTTTATACCCCATTACCAAAGGCATCAGCAAACAACTAATGCCGGTATATGATAAGCCGATGATTTATTACCCGCTTTCGGTATTGATGTTGGCCGGCATCCGCGAAATTTTAATCATTACCACGCCGGAAGATAGTCCGCAGTTTCAACGCTTATTGGGCGATGGTAAAGAAATTGGCTGTAGCTTTTCTTATGCTGTACAAGAAGTACCCAATGGGTTGGCGCAGGCATTTGTAATTGGTGCCGATTTTATTGGGAACGATAAAGTAGCACTGGTATTGGGCGACAATATTTTTTATGGTTCGGGCTTTAGTAAATTGCTGCAATCATTCAATGATGTAGATGGAGCGGCCATATTTGCTTATGAAGTGCAGGATCCGGAAAGATATGGGGTGGTGGCTTTTGATGCGCAGAAAAGAGCCTTGTCGATTGAAGAAAAACCCCGGCATCCCCAATCAAATTATGCGGTACCGGGCCTGTATTTTTATGATAATGAAGTTGTAGAGATTGCCCAAAACATTGCCCCTTCACCCCGGGGTGAATATGAAATTACCGATGTAAACCGGGTATATTTGGAAAAAGGGAAATTGCAGGTGGGTATTATGAACCGGGGAACTGCCTGGTTAGATACCGGCACGTTCGATTCGTATAGTGATGCCTGTGAATTTGTTCGGGTAATTGAAAAAAGGCAAAGTAAAAAAATCGGCTGTATTGAAGAAGTAGCGTTCAGGATGGGTTTTATTAATGAAGCCCAATTGGCAACCATTGCCGCACAATATGCCAAAAGCGGGTATGGCAGTTACTTACTGCAGATACCCCGTTCGGGTAGATAAAATATATCTGCCTCAAAACTGTTTAGCATTTATCTTTTAAAAAGTAAACAATTTTTTTTCGGCCTTGTTGTATTTAGCATGAATGCTTTTACCATCAAAGATTTAGAGAACCTGTCGGGTATTAAAGCCCATACTATCCGAATTTGGGAGCAGCGCTACAATTTTTTAAAGCCCCAGCGTACAGAAACCAATATACGTTTGTACAGCAATGAGGAGTTGCGTACCCTGCTGAATATTGCCTTATTGAATAAATACGGATTCAAAATATCGCATATTGACCGTATGAATCCGGCTGAAATCAACGATAAAATTTTATCGTTGGCACATATTCAGGCGCAGCAGGAGCGGATTGTGAATGAATTGATTGGGCACATGGTTTATTTAAATCTGGAACAATTTGAAGCGGTATTAGACAATTATATTATGACCAAGGGTATTGAAAAATCGATTACCCAAATTATTTTCCCTTTTCTGGAACGGATTGGTATTTTATGGTTAACCAATCATATTAACCCCGCACAGGAGCATCTGGTCACCAATATTATTCGTCAAAAACTGATTGTAGGTATTGAAAGCACGCACAGTCATTTACTACTCAATAAAACAGCATTATTGTTTTTGCCGGAAGGTGAACATCATGAGTTGGGTTTGTTGTTCATGTATTATTTAATGAAAAGCAGGGGCATTAAAATTTATTATTTAGGCGCTAATGTGCCGTTAAAAGATGTGGCATACGTAGTAAAGGTAAAACAGCCTGATATCATGTATACCCATTTAACCTCTGTAACCCATCATTTTAACTTAGAGAAAATGTTGCACCATATACATACTGAAATGCCGCAAATACCGGTATTCATATCCGGACAATTGGTACTACAGTATAAGAAAAAAGTACCTGAAAATATTTTCTTTAAAAAATCACTTACCGAAGTAATGGAATATATATCCACTATTGGAAAAGCCTGAGTAATCCTGTTTCCTATAGTACACAAAGCCATTACTGTTGTAGTGGCTTTTTTATTGCATATGCGCACGAAGCAAAGATGGAAACCTTTTTAACGAGGCATAAAAAATAACGATTACCTATTCAAAAAACACATCCAAACAAGTCAAAAAAACGTATATGTCAATAAATTTCAGTGGGTTGGGGCACACTTGAATGCAACCAATTCATGCTTGAAATGGATTTAACAAAACCTTCATTCAGGTGCAAACAATTATAAGTATAAGCCGCTCATTTACTGCAACTTAGATAAATCTACCAGCAGTCTGCACTATTTTGTTTTATCTTTTTAATAAAATATTCAACAAAATAATTGGTGATCTGAAAAATATTTGTTTAACTTTACAATATCATAATTTAAACAATCAGGTTATGTCAACCATTGAATTTAATCAAATGCTGGTGCACAATGCAGAGTTTTTAAAACCCTTTGCCATTACGTTAACCAAAGACAATGAGCAGGCTAAAGACCTGTTTCAGGAGACCCTGTACCGTGCCTTAGCTAATCAGGACAAGTACCATGTGGGCACCAACATTAAAGCCTGGTTGTATACTATCATGCGCAATATTTTCATCAATAATTATCGCAGAAAGGCCAAGCAGCAAACCATTTTTGATAGTACCCCTAATGAATTTTTGCTCAACATCAATCAGGGAGCGGTAAGCAATGATGGGTTGTCAAAAATCAATATGAAAGAAGTGCAGGCAGCCGTGCATCATTTACCCGAAATATTCCGCAACCCCTTTATGTTGTATTATGATGGGTTTAAATACCATGAAATAGCCGAAATTTTACAGGAGCCCTTAGGTACCATTAAAAGCAGAATACACTTTGCCCGTAAATTATTAAAAGAGCAGATTGAAAGGCATTAATCTGGCGTTACCTTAGTATCCACATGAAGAAAAAAGCAATTGTAATAGGCGCCGGCTTTGCAGGCATCTCGGCCGCCAGTTTTATGGCCAAAAACGGTTGGGATGTAACGGTAGTTGAAAAACATGGTACACCGGGCGGCAGGGCCCGACAAATGCATAAAAATGGGTTTGTATTTGATATGGGCCCCAGTTGGTATTGGATGCCCGATGTGTTTGAGCGCTATTTTGCGCAGTTTGGTAAACAAGTAAGCGACTATTATACATTAGAACGATTAGACCCTTCGTACCGGGTGGTATGGAAAGATGGTCCGATGGATATACCTGCTAATTATATAGCCTTTCAGTCGCTGTTAGAAAGTTTAGAACCCGGCAGTGCTGCTCATTTAGATGTTTTTTTAGAAGAAGCCGCTTATAAATACAAAGTAGGTATTCAAAAATTAGTACATAAACCCGGCCGTTCGGTGAGTGAGTTTTTAGACAAAGCATTAATCGCCGGCCTGTTTAAATTAGATGTGTTCACCAATATGAAAGAACATGTTGGCCGTTATTTCAAACATCCCAAAATACGCGAACTCATGGAGTTCCCGGTATTGTTTTTGGGTGCATTACCCGAAAATACACCGGCCTTATACAGCTTAATGAATTATGCCGATGTAATTGGCGGAACCTGGTATCCAAAGCAGGGGGGTATGTATCGCATTGTGCAGGCCATGCATCAGTTAGCTGAAGCTTTAGGCGTGCAATTTCATTTTAACCAGGAAGTAAAAGAGATTGTCATTGAACATGGTATCGCAAAGCGGGTAATTACGGAAAGCAATGTATTTGAAGCTGATGTGGTGATTGCGGGGGCTGATTATCATCATGTAGAAACCCGGCTATTACCCCAGGCCTGTCGTAGCTATACCCCGGCATATTGGGAAAAAAGAATAATGGCACCAAGTGCATTGCTGTATTATGTAGGACTGAATAAGAAAGTGCAGGGCATAACGCACCACACTTTGTTTTTCGACACCTCGTTTGAAGTGCACGGAAAAGAAATATACCGCACCAAACAATGGCCGGATGACCCCTTGTTTTATGTGTGCGCCCCTTCGGTTACCGATACTACGGTGGCACCGGAAGGACATGAAAACTTATTTATATTAATACCTGTAGCTTCAGGTATAGAAGGTGATAGTGCAGCCCTGCGGGACAAATATTTTGATAAAGTAATAGCAAGGATGGAAAAATATTTCGGCGAGCCATTAAAAGAAGCCATTTTGTTGAAGGAAACCTTTGCACAAAGTGATTTTGTTGAACAATACCACGCATTTAAAGGAAATGCATATGGTTTAGCGAACACTTTGTTACAAACGGCTGTTTTAAAACCATCGTGTCACAGCAAAAAAATAGCAAATTTGTTTTTTACAGGACAGCTAACCGTACCGGGGCCGGGCGTACCCCCCAGCTTAATTAGCGGCGAAGTGGTAGCCCGGGAAGTGCAAAAGAAATATGGCAAAAGTTAATGAGACAAAACCTGAAATTATTATATTAAAAAAAATTATTTGTTTATGATGCAACTGTTTCATTCGGTAAGTCAGCAATGCAGCCGCATTACGACAGAGCAGTATAGCACTTCTTTCTCGAGTGCTATTAACCTGTTGCATAAAGACCTGCGTGCACCAATTCATAATATTTATGGGTTTGTTCGCTTTGCCGATGAAATTGTAGATACTTTTCATGCGTACGATAAAGCAACACTGCTAAAAGAATTTAAACAACAAACCTATGAGGCATTAGATCGGTGCATTAGTCTGAATCCCATATTAAACAGTTTTCAATTAACCGTACATCGGTACCATATTGAACGCAATTTAATTGATGCATTTTTACACAGCATGGAAATGGATTTAACCCGCCAGTGTTACGATCGTGCAGGTTATGAGGAATATATTTATGGCAGTGCAGAAGTTGTTGGGTTAATGTGTTTGCATGTATTTTGTGATGGTAATAAAAACTTGTGTGAACAATTAAAGCCGGCAGCCGGAAAATTAGGTGCTGCATTTCAAAAAGTTAATTTTTTACGCGATGTGAAAGCCGATTATGAAGGGTTAGACCGAATGTATTTTCCGGGTTGTGATTTTCGTAATTTCAGTGCAGCACAGAAAGCGGCTATTGAAGCCGATATTCAGGAAGATTTTGATGCAGCTTATCAGGGCATTTTGCAACTACCCATGAAAGCTCGTTTTGGCGTGTATGTAGCGTATAAATATTATTTGTCTTTATTCAAAAAAATAAAACAAACGGCGCCCCACAGAATTATGCAGGAACGCATCCGCATTCCCGATTATGGTAAAATGGTTATATTAGCAAAAGCCGGATTACGCAGTCAGTTAAATTTGTTATAAGGGTTTTATAACGGCATGCCATTTGTGGTATTTTGTCCGGTAGGTAGTAGATATTCCTGAATGGTTATACCATAAAATGCAATCATACTTTAATGGAGGATGTAATATTAGTTGATATAAATGATGAACCCCTTGGGTTAATGGAAAAAATGGAAGCGCACCAAAAGGGTTTGCTCCACCGTGCCTTTAGTGTGTTCATTTTTAATACAAAAGGGGAGTTATTGTTGCAGCAAAGGGCCATGCAAAAATATCATAGTGCAGGGTTATGGACCAACACTTGTTGCAGCCATCCCCGATATGATGAAACGGTGATTGAAGCAGGAGAAAGAAGGTTGCGGGAAGAAATGGGATTTAGCACACCCTTACAAAAAATATTTGATTTTATTTATCATGCACCTTTCGAAAATGGTTTAATTGAACATGAGTTTGACCATGTATTAGTAGGTTATTATGACGAAACCATTACCCCTTGTAATGATGAGGTACACCATTATCGGTTTGAAGCCATGGATGCTATACAGCAGGAGTTGATGGCGCATCCCGCACAATATACCGCCTGGTTTCAGATTGCCTACCCTAAAGTATATGCCTGGTGGCAAAGGCAGCCGGTATTTATTGTTTAAATTTGTTTCATGCAGCAACAGCCCTCCGTTATTATTATAGGTGCCGGTGTGGCCGGTTTGGCAGCAGCCATTCGGCTGGCCGTAGCGGGGTATCCGGTTCAGGTATTTGAACAAAATAGTTATCCCGGTGGTAAGGTGAGTTATTTTGAACTGAATGGGTATTATTTTGATGCCGGTCCCAGTTTGTTTACCCAGCCGGCCAACATAGAAGCTTTATTTGAACTGGCAGGCGAACCCATTGATGAATATTTTCAATACCGGAGTTTGCCCATAGCCTGCCGTTATTTTTATGAAGATGGCACTCGTTTAGTAGCTTATACCAATAACAGCCGCTTTGCAGAAGAGGCCGGGCAGCAATTAGGCGAGCCGGCGGATAATATAGCCCGGTATTTAAGGGATTCAGCCCATTTATACAACAAGGTGGGTACGTTGTTTTTAAATTTTTCATTGCACAAGCCGGCCATCTTGTTTCAAAAAAAAATATTCACTGCAGTAACTGCCATTCGGTGGAGGCATCTTTTTAAAAGCCTGCATCAGCTAAATAAACACTACTTTAGGCAGAATAAAACAGCTCAGTTATTCAATCGGTATGCAACTTACAATGGCAGCAATCCGTATCAGGCACCGGGTATATTAAGTGTAATACCGCATTTAGAAATGAATGAAGGTACTTTTTATCCGGAAGGCGGCATGATTGCCATTACCAACGCCTTATACCGTTTGGCCTTAAAGAAAGGTGTACAGTTTCATTTCAATGCACCGGTAGAAGGTATTATACATGAGCACAAACGCGTAAGGGGTATTTACAGCAAGGGCATACCATTTACTTCCAATTTAGTGGTGAGTAATGTAGATACTTATTTTACTTATAAATATTTATTGAAAGATGAAAATGCCGCCGAAAAAATTAACCGGCAGGAGCGCAGTAGCAGTGCCCTCATCTTTTATTGGGGTATTGCCAAAACATTTCCCGAATTAGATTTACACAATATATTTTTCAGCAGCAATTATGCAGCTGAGTTTGCAGCCATATTTCAGGAGAAAAAATTATATGCCGACCCCACCATTTACATCAACATCACAGCCAAATGCGAGCCGGGCATACAGGCGCCCGAAGAAAAAGAAAACTGGTTTGTGATGATTAATGTACCGGCCGCCACAGCAGGGGCTGATATGGTTGCTATGCAACAACAGGCAAAGGCGGCAATTATTCAAAAACTAAACCGGCTTTTGCAAACAGATATAGCACCATTAATAGAAGTAGAAGCGATATTAGACCCGGTACAGATTGAAACGAAAACCGGCTCTTATAAAGGGGCATTATATGGCACCAGCAGCAATAGCAAATGGGCGGCTTTTTTGCGGCATCCTAATTTCAGTAAAACCATTAAAGGATTATATTTTGTAGGCGGCAGTGTACACCCCGGTGGGGGTATTCCCTTATGTTTGCAGAGTGCCAAAATTATGAGCGGGTTGGCTATACCTTATATACAGCAACTACAAAAACGCAGCAGGTGGGCATAACAAATAAGCAAATTGAAAATGTTTCAGTAGGCATTGCTTTGCTGGTGCATGTAAGCGGTGCATTGGGCATATTGTTTACCCCATACAAAGACTGGTTTGTAGCCTTTACTCCTTTGAACTTGTTGTTAATGTTATTTTTGTTAATCGCCAATCAACGCCAACGCAATCGCCCTTTTTGGATATTTGCAGGTATTTGTTTTGCAGCAGGCATGGTAACAGAAATGATTGGTGTGCATACCGGTTGGTTATTTGGCCATTACCAGTATGGTACCATTATGGGGCCAAAATTGGCAGGCGTGCCTTTAATGATTGGCGTTTATTGGTTTGTGATAGTGTTTTGCAGCGGCACCTTCATGCGCCTGTTAATAGAGCGGTTATTCAGGCCATTTTCGATTTTGCCGGGCTTTTTTGATAGGAGAAGTACCAGGCTGGTCATTATTTTTGATGGTGCTATTATTGCCACCTGCTTCGATTTAATCATGGAACCTACCGCCATTAAATTGGGTTTTTGGCAATGGGATGGATTGATTGTACCCGTTTACAACTATGTGTGCTGGTTTGTGATTAGTCTGGCCTTGTTAATCCTGTTTCAGTACATAGCGATTGATAAAAAGAACCATTTCGCAGTACATTTGTTAATTATACAGTTGCTGTTTTTTCTGGCTTTAAGCTTTTATTTATGATGTTAGTATTTTATATTCTGGTAGCGCTGGTCACTTTTATGGTAATGGAAGGCATTACCTGGTTAACCCACAAATATGTAATGCACGGCTTTTTGTGGTATTTGCACGAAGACCATCACCAAAAAGAAAAGGGCTTTTTTGAAAAGAATGATGCTTTCTTCCTCATATTTACCATTCCCAGTTGGTTATGTATTATGCTGGGTTTACAAAATAGCAACTATTTTGCTGCTGCCATCGGCTTTGGTATTGCTTTATACGGATTAGCCTATTTTGTAGTGCATGAAGTAATTATACACCAACGGTTTAAATGGTTTACCCGCAGCAATAGCAAATACATCAAAGCGATACGTTGGGCACATAAAATGCACCATAAGCATTTGGGTAAAGAAGAAGGCGAAAGTTTTGGCATGTTAATCGTGGCCAAAAAATATTGGGATAAAGTACAACGCGATGAATTAATGCAGCAATCGCAGAAAAGCACTTTTTTATCTTCACAACAACAATAACCCTGTTTGCCGCCATCATACGATTATATTATTACCGGAGCAGGATGTGCGGGCTTAAGTTTATTGATGCGCCTGTTGCAGGAACCAGCGCTGCAACAAAAAAAAATATTGGTGATTGATCAGGATACCAAAACCAGTAACGACCGTACCTGGTGTTTTTGGGAAGCTTCGCCAGGTTTGTTTGAACCCATTGTACACCATCGCTGGCAGCAGTTTCGGTTTGCAGCTCCGGATATGGAAAGGGCGTTTTCAATTGCGCCTTACCAATACAAAATGATTCGGGGAATTGATTTTTATGCATATGTACGCAACTACTGTGCTCAATTTGCCAACCTTACGTTTGTACACGCAACGGTTCATCATTGGCGTAATGAACAAGATGGTGCAACAGTTGAAACAGATAAAGGTATCTTTACCGGTGATTATGTATTTAATAGCATTATTGATGCCGCTCATCTGCCGCCCAAAAATTTTAAGGGTTATTTTTTGTGGCAACATTTTAAAGGCAAAATCATTCAAACCCAACAGCCCGTTTTTGATGCCGAAAAAGCTACTTTCATGGATTTTACGGTGAGCCAGCATAACGGTACTGCATTTATGTATGTATTGCCTTTTTCTAACAACACGGCATTAGTAGAATTTACTTTATTTACCGAACAGCTTTTAACAGCCGAAAGTTATGATGCTGCCATTGATGCGTATTTGCAGGAAAAACATGGCGTAGATAATTATGAGGTGTTGCATGAAGAGTTTGGGAAAATACCCATGACCAATTATCGTTTTGCAACTCCTGATGGGCATATTATACCCATTGGTATTGCCGGCGGGCAAGCTAAGGGCAGTAGCGGTTATGCTTTTTATTTTATACAACAGCAAACTGCGGCTATTGCCAACAGCCTTGTACAAAGGGGCCATCCTATACTCAGTGTTTCGTGGCAACAGCGCAAATTCAGGTGGTTTGATAGTGTGTTATTGCGGGTATTACAACAGCAGTTAATGCCCGGCCATGCCATCTTTTCGGCTATTTTTAAACACAATGCACCTGCTGCCATATTGCGGTTTTTGAATAATGAAAGCAGTATACAAGAGGACCTGCAAATTATGCGTAGTGTGCCCATGCATATATTTTTGCCGGCAGCTTTGCATACGGCCATCTTCCGGAAATAAGTACATTTTCATTGTTGGGTCACAACTACAGATTTGCTTCAAAATGTAGCCATAGGTTTGATTGGTAATTTCATAAATTCTTATTCTATACTCCTGTGCAATTATTGTTGCCCTATTTCATGATAGCAATGAAACAACTTTTTTAATAAAAATTAAAATATGAAATCAATTACTTTTTCTTTTTGCATACTTCTGGTAAGTATGATGATTACCGATGCCTGTATAGCCCAATCCGGTTATCACCTCATTGGCCATTTTCCTATTGCCAGTTCAGGCTGGTGGGATTATATAACGGTAGATGCGGCTTCGAATAAATTGTATGTATCGCATGGTACACAGGTAAATATCCTTGACAAAAATACCGGTGATTCACTGGGTATTATTCCCAATACAAAAGGTGTTCACGGAATTGTGCTGGTACATGCATTGGGGAAAGGATATACCAGCAATGGCGGTAGTAACAATGTAACCGTATTCAGGCTTTCCAATAATGCGGTAATTGAACAGATTGCTACCGGCGAAAACCCTGATGCTATTATGTATGATGGCTATTCCAAAAAAATCATTACCTGTAATGGCAGAAGTAAAGATTTATCGGTAATTGACCCGGTTACAGATAAAGTAGTGGGCACCATTGCTGTAGGCGGCAAACCGGAGACTGCAGTGAGTGATGATAAAGGAAAAATATTTGTAAATATTGAAGATAAAAGTGAAATAGCGGTGATTGATATTAAGAAAATGTCTGTAATAGCCCATTGGCCGATTGCCCCCGGAGAATCGCCTACCGGTTTGGCAATAGATATACACACCAACCGTTTATTTGCCGGTTGTGAAAAACGATTAATGGTAGTGGATGCCAACAATGGTAAAATAGTTGCCGATTTACCGATAGGCGAAGGATGTGATGGCTTGGTGTTTGACCCTGCTTTGCATTATATCTGCACTTCAAATGGATCGGGCACGATGACGGTAATTAAAGAACTATCTAAAGACAAATATGAAGTGGTGGAAAATGTACTTACCATGCGTGGCGCCAGAACCAGTTGTGTAGATGAAGGTACGCACACCATTTATATGCCTACCGCTAATTTTGAGCCCATACAACCCGGCGAAAAAGGACGGCCTAAAATGATAGCAGGTTCTTTTCAGGTAATAAAAATTGTGCATAAATAGATTGCTTATAGCCGTATGAAAACAAGGAATGGAAGTACAGATGTTGAAAAAACAATCATGCACAAATTGGTGTGTTGTAGCCTCGCCAGAACTCGATTTGAAGTGAATTTAATTAATATAAAATAAATTATTTATTATATAAGTCTCAGATAACCAATAAAAATATAAACTTGAGTTGGTTCCTTTGATATATACTTATTTAAAAAGTATACCCTTTTTATACCCTAAAAACAAAAAAATATGATAATTAACTGGCCTGTCAGGCTTGGTTTTCTTCTGTGCCATTGGATACAAATTTGACACAATGTCAGGTCTTCTGGTTTTAATTACGGTATTGTAGCCCAATTGTCTCATCCAGCGAAGAAGCTGCCCATGTTCCTCTTCTTCGCCTGTGTATTTTTCCCAAATCTCTGCCTTGGTGCATTGGGTTGAAATCAACTCCTGAATGATTTTATGTTTCTCATCTTCGTTAAAATATTTACCAGCTTTTTGAATGATTTTATTGTCCATGTTTTACACTTTTTAGTGTAAACCTATTTTAGGACAAGACAAAATTTAATTTTTTAGCGTTGGCATTATAAGCAGCATCGGTAGTTGTCCGAAGTAGATCCAAAAATGTTTGTTCAAAGTACTAATCAATGGTTTTATAGTTGTCAGTTAAAAATATATTACATACCCGGTTTTTTAGCAGAACCAATTAATTTCACGTCAATCAGTTCTAAAGACTTAACCATTTCTTTTACTGTTTCTTTGTACTTCTTAAAATGAGGTGTTGCTATGTGCAAATTATATGCGGCTGTATCAGCATAAATTTCAAGAATAGTGATATTTGTAGGATCGCTTTTATCGGCAACTGCATAATAAGTTAAGACACCTGGCTCAACACGAATAGCTGTTGTCATTTGTTCTTTGAGTGCAACATTATACTTTTTCAATTGCGATGGGTCAACTTTAATTTTCGCTAATCTAACCATCTGATTTTTTTCTTGTGCCATAATCTTTGTGTTAAATACAACTACCAATATAACCAAAGTAATAATTTTTGCAAAAAATTTAGTCATGCCTGGATGGCCTTTATAAAGTGTCTGAAATAGTATCATAAAAAAGTTATAAGTTTTTTTAATTTTATTAAATTAAGTGGTGGTGGTAAAATGAAACTTTGAATTTGTCAATAAGGGAAAGAAAAATTCTTGACGATTATTTAATAGTTGTGGTTTTTAGCATTACCGCTAACGGTTTGCGGCTTTGCGTTCGGGCGGATTAGGTGCACTAAGCTGTCTAAACGCACACTGTTTATTAGTTGCTCAACTTTTTGTATTCGCACTTCCTCCGCAATAACGCAAAACTGCTGTCAGCGGTTCGTTGTTCTTTTTTATTCTTCATCGTTTGGTCTAATTTGGTCTGCAAGTTTTTTCGGTGCAATCTCACAGTATGCAGTTGTCAAGGCATCTTTAAATAAGCCTTTATTCACTTTATTCATCTCAATCAGCGTCCAACCTTGTTTACCCCATTTGTTGTCAACCGGATAAATGATTTTTCTGTCTGCCGAAGCAAAAACATCTTGGTTTATTTCTGACAGCTTAATACAAGCCCTTTTGTTCTTATCGTCATAAGTCGCAAATATTTTCTTCTTCACCCTGAAAGAAGTTTTTTCAAAATGGGGTTCTTCTGTTGTTTCAGGAAACGATAAGGCTAATTTTCGTAATGTGTCAAATGTCACCATTTGCCAAGTTACTTTTTTACTGGTGTTAAATGTGTCAAAACGCAAAGCCATTTACCATTCTCTCTTTTGTAAACATCTGTTATCCACTCGTCTGCTTCCATAGGTTGTCCTTGCCAGGTTCCTGTATTTTGTCCCCGACCAGTTACCAATGCTATGTCGCCATATACTTTTACTCTCAAAATTTCTTTCGTCATTATTGAATGTGAAAGTAAACCTTGTTCAAGAACACCGAAAAATCTCTCTTGCGGGATTATTCCGCCCTGACTGTCCACCAAAACCCAATCGTTTGTTATACATTTCCTGATTTCTTCAATGTCGTTTGAAACAAGTGCTTTGTTGAAGCTGTCTTCAATTTGTTGAAACTGTTTTTTTAATTGTTCTTCTATCATATTTTATCTTATGTTCCAATGGTGCCGGTTCTGACTTCTCCGATTCGCTTGTAATTTACAATAATAACTCCACTTGGTATAACAATACTTTCTACTAATGTATATGCTGTCGGAATTGCCCCATCGGCAAACAATTTTTTACCTTGGCCAAGAGTCAGTGGGTATATTAAAAGCCAGAGCTCGTCCACTAAATCATTTTTAAGTAGCAATTGAACGAGCTTGCTACTGCCCCAAACTTTTATGTCAGAACCTTTTGAATTTTTAACCCAGATTTTGCAATAGGCTTATCCTGTAAGACTTAATGGCAGTTTTGCGTTGTTGATATTTGCAAATAAACTATCATACCATTGCCTTCTTTTTAGTGGTACAGATAGCTT
>JAKAKY010000237.1 GCA_021824365.1 Bacteroidota bacterium
CCACCTAAGTATGCTAAACCTATCAATAAAGAGTTGGCCATGGAAGGTGAACTGCTGTTTATTACTAAATGCAGTAAATGCCATGGAACCTATGGAACTAATGGCCAGTATCCCAACCTATTGATACCGGAAAAAATAATTGGAACCGATTCATTGCTTTTTAAAACCAATCAACAAAATCCGCAGTTTATACAATGGTTTAATGAAAGCTGGTTTGCTACCAGTAATCATCCGGCAAAACTAGTTCCCTATAACGGATACATTGCACCGCCCTTAGACGGTGTTTGGATAACGGCTCCCTATTTCCATAATGGCTCTGTACCAACATTAGAGGGGGTACTCAATAGTAAAAAACGCCCCACCTATTGGAGTAGGGATTTTACAAAACCCTCTTACAACTACACCGCAGTTGGCTGGAATTATACTACACATAAAAACACAGGTGGCCGAAAAGTGTACAATACTACCCTGCCCGGTTATGGCAATTATGGACATAACTTTGGCGATGATTTAGTTGACGCTGACAGAAAAGCCATTATTGAATATTTAAAAACGCTGTAAGACAAAAAAAGTTTAACCATATCATTAAAACATAAAATATAATACAAATATTTTAACATACATTTTATTATAAATCATTTTATCAGCGAAAGTAAATTTGTAATGAAAAGGCAATGGTGGCTTTTCACACAATGATCTAAAAAATTCATGATGAATACCAGCCTATTACTTCAATAGAATAATGCATATAAAAAATACCATAGGATATACACTGGTTGCGCAATATTTTAAAAGTAATCACCAAAAACCATTTACTTTTCAGCAAATGGCCTGGGAAGCCATTTGCAAAGGCGAAAGCGGTTTAGTGAATGCACCAACTGGTATGGGTAAAACATTTGCCATTTTCTTAGGAGCAATCATTCAATTCGTTAATCAACATCCGGATGATTTTCATACAAAAAATAACAATGAACTTCAATTGCTTTGGATTACTCCCTTAAAAGCATTGGTAAAAGATTTAGCCCGTGCCATGGAAAATACATTGGAGGCTTTACAGATACCATGGCAAGTAGGTATTAGAACCGGAGATACTACCACACAAGAACGATTACAACAAAAAAAACAGTTACCCGAAATTTTATTGATAACACCCGAAAGCATACACTTATTACTTTCGCATGCACAACACACACAATATTTTAAATCATTACAAATTATAGCTGTAGATGAATGGCATGAATTATTGGGCAATAAAAGAGGAGTTCAGGTGGAACTGGCCCTATCAAGATTAGTTGCCTTAAGTTATATGCAATCAAATAATCACCTAACAAAAAATCTTAGTATTTGGGGCATCAGTGCCACTATTGGCAATTTGGAAGAAGCCAAAAATGTTTTACTACAACCGCTCAAACAAGCGGGTATCATTATACAAGCGCAACAAACCAAGAAAATTCATATTCATGCCATTATCCCCGATGAAGTGGAACGCTATCCCTGGGCGGGGCATTTGGGCTTGAAATTAGTACACAAAATTATTCCCATTATTGAGCAAAGTAATTCTACGCTAATTTTCATTAATACAAGAGGGATGACGGAAATATGGTATCAGGCCATTTTGGAAACCGCACCTCATCTGTCAGGAGCTATTGCCATTCATCATGGCAGTATTGAAAAAGAATTAAGGGCTTGGGTAGAAGAAGCTTTACACCAACAAAAATTGAAAGCTGTGGTTTGCACGGCGAGTTTAGATTTGGGAGTAGATTTTAAGCCGGTAGATACTGTTATTCAAATTGGGTCACCAAAAGGAATTGCCCGTTTTATGCAACGTGCAGGAAGAAGCGGCCACCAACCCGGCGCTACTGCCCATATTTATTTTTTACCGGCCCATTCATTAGAATTAGCAGAATTAGCCGCTTTAAGGCAATGTATTCATAAAAATATATTAGAAGCTAAGCCGCCATTGCAATTATGCTATGATGTTTTGGTACAATACCTGTGTACCATAGCAATTGGCGCGGGATTTTATTCCAATGAATTATTCAATGAAATAAAAAAAACTTATTGTTACCAACAGTTATCTATTGACGAATGGAATAATATACTGCTGTACTTAACAAATGGTGGTAATGCGTTTCATGAATACGATGCTTTTAAAAAGTTAGAACAAGAGGAAGATGGAAGATATGTAATTAAAAACAGAAAAATAGCCATGCAGCACCGTATGCATATTGGCACCATTGTAAGCGATGCTATGCTTAAGGTAAAATGGATGCATGGCAGCTATTTGGGTGTAATAGAAGAATGGTTCATTAATCGTTTAAAAATAGGCGACAGTTTTGTATTAGCAGGAAAAAATGTTATGCTGGCAATGATTAAAGACATGACTGTTTGGGTGAAAAAATCAACCGCTACCAATACGATTATACCCAGTTGGATGGGTGGCCGAATGTCGCTCTCCGCCAATTTAGGGGAACAACTGCGACAAACATGCTCAGTTGCCTTAGCAGGCAATAGTGAAGAAATGAAAGCTTTACTACCTTTATTTGAGTTACAGCAACACCTTTCCGTTATACCCAAAATACAGGAAATATTGGTAGAATTAATTCAGGAGAAAAAAGGATTTCATATTTTGGTGTATCCTTTTGAAGGAAGATTAGTACATGAAGCCATGAGTGCTTTAATGGCCTACAGGCTCTCTAAAATAAAACCAATTTCATTTTCTATTGCCATGAATGATTATGGTTTTGAACTATTCTGCGATGAGCCGATTGAATTAACCGAACATACCTTTAAAGCACTATTTTCAACCAACCATCTTTTAATTGATCTTCAAAAAAGTGTGAATGCCAGCGAAATGGCGGCAAGGGCATTTAGAGATATTGCAGTAATTGGCGGTTTAATTTTTCAGGGATATCCGGGGCAAAATAAAAAAACCAAACACTTACAGGCATCTGCATCTTTATTATTCAAAGTATTGAATGAATATGATACACACAATGTTTTATTACAACAAGCCTACAAAGAGGTGTTTGAAAAACAAATGGAAGAAGTAAGATTAAGGATGGCATTGCAAAGAATACAACAATCGCGTATCATCATTACCAATCCAAAGCAGTTTACGCCTTTTAGTTTTCCCATTATTGCAGACGGATTAAATCGTAACCATTTATCATCTGAAAAGTTAGAAGACAGGATAAAAAAAATACAGCAACAGCTTTTACAATAAAAACCGTTGCTGCATGCACATTTAACAATTAATAAATGAGATATTTCCGTTGCGTAGTGTATAAAATAATAAATAAAAATAAAAATGCATAACCAAAATAGGCAGTCCAACCTGTAACAGAAGCCACTCCCAACAAAATAACAGTAGCCATCACCGGAAAAATTTCACCAATCAACCACATATAGTAACCCTGCATTTTTAGCTTCCGCATATCTATAGCACCTAATATACATAATAGCGCACCAATTAAAGTAACCACCAAAATGGGTAACTTGTTAGCTGCCGCTTTTCGCATTAATTCCATGGCTTCAGGCGAATAAAAGCTTTTGGCAAAATCGGGCATTTTGGCAAAATCGGGGCTGTTCATTAATTTTTCCATGGCTGCTAAATTTTTTTCAGCAGAAAAGTATTGGTAAATGCCGGAAAAAATAGCCAGTGCACTTCCAATAAAGGTTAAAATGGTTAATACTTTTAAACTGCCATATTTAGGTTCTATTGGCATGTCGGGTTGCAATTGTGTTTCCATCATAAAATTCATTATTTTAAGTTGCATTAAATATAATACGTGCTTTTGGTTCAACAAAATTTTAATACATTCATTTTTGGGGCATAGTTAATACATTTGTTGTTATGCAGGCGCCTTATTTACTACAACTGTTTAACCAGCATTTATGGCTATCATCTGAAAAGTGCATTT
>JAKAKY010000238.1 GCA_021824365.1 Bacteroidota bacterium
AGTAAAAGTAAATGACTCATTGGGTAGTGTAATTTCTATTGGAGGCATATTTCCCGGTGTTTGGGATTGGCAGTCATTTTGGACATTAACTGCCATTTTTTCAATCATTCTGGCTTTCATGAACGTATTGCCCATACCGGCTTTAGATGGAGGCCATGCTTTATTTACATTGGTAGAAATGATTACCGGAAGAAAACCGAGTGATAAGTTTATGGAGTATGCCCAAATGGTTGGTATGATTTTGTTATTAAGTTTAATGGCTTATGCCCTAGGGTTAGACTTTTTAAGAATCTTTAACCATTAACATTTATCGTTTAGTCATTTTAGAATGAAGTATCTTTGCTAATCCATTCGTTCTTTGATTTTTTCTACACTATGGGCCTGTATTGGTTTCGACAGCATAGGTTACGGTAGGTGGAAGCATGCAGTGCATTGGGTAATTAGCACTTTAATCTGAATACTCAAACTTTAAATGGCAATACACAGTATGCCATGGCTGCCTAATTAGTAATTAGCCAGTTATTCGGGCCGCCGCACAGGTTTACCTGTTACCAGGTGCCGCCGCCGACTCAAAACAAACACAGGTTGCTGTAATAGAAGGCTGTGACTATTGCAAAAGAACATACAGCTAAGCATTGAATGGGGTTTGTTCATTTCCGGTTCAATGCCGACAAACAATAATGAAATAAGCATGTAGAATACTTATGGTAAATGTGTTTGGACAGGAGTTCGATTCTCCTCAGGTCCACCTAAGGCGATTTTTGCGAAGAAATCGCCTTTTTTATTCTTTACCAAACCTTCGGATAATTGAATAAGCGCTTCAATGGGTTTATCGCGTAATGTTTTAGAAAATTCTTCAACCGGCTTACCTGCGGCTTTGGCAAATTTTTCCACATCCTTACCAATTGCACCCAATACTTTAATGATAGCGGTACTTGAGCTTTCGGCGCGTTGGCCACTTTCTTCCAACCCGGCGGCTAAGCCAATGGATGCATCTAACGTAACATTGGCCGTTTTAGCCAGGCCGGCCATGTGTTGCGTAAAATCAACAATAAAGCCACCGGTGGCAACACCTTTATTGGCTAAGTCCACAATAGCATTACCCAATTTGGTAATGTTATCGCCTGTAATGGTGCCATCAAACACGTTCAGAATTTTACCCAGTTCTGTTGTAATTTGGTCGGCATTGCCCAATTCATCGCCCATGGCCACCACCAATTTATCAGTAGCCTGCACAAAGCCCAGGATATCATCTTTAGCAACACCCAGTTTACCTGCAATGATGGCAATTTCACGTAGTCCGGATGTGCTGGTACGAGTATCTAATTTAGAGAGTTGACTATTTAAGTTTTGCGCTTCAAATGCTGTTAAGCCCCCCACACGGCGCACATCAGCCAACTGATCAGATAAGCGGCCGGCGCCGCGTAATATGCCGGTAATCTGAGTGGCCAAAAATTCAAAGCCGAGGTACCCCGCTGCCAACATACCCAACTGCTTTACCTCATCACTCATTTTATGCAGGATGACAGATACGCCTTCTACGCCATTTTTTACCTCATAATGGCGGGCCTGCACTTTTTTAAGTTTGGTCATCATATTTCTTCCATTCGGCGGTAAATGGCGTAACAGAATTGCGGAGGGCGGTAAGGTTTTTTATTTCCTGCGTTAATCCGGCCAGTTCCTGCTTTTTGGCAATGTATTCTGCCGTACCTTTTTTTAAGTTAGCCATTTCATTTTTAACATCGGCTGCTTTTTTGCGCAGATCATTGAGTTGGTTGCGGGCATTATCGCCATTAACGGTAACATTCAGGTTAATAACATCGGTACGTACAGACATAAAAAAACACTTTTGGTAGAACAAAAGTGTTGATGGAATAAGGTGGGGAAAAGGACAAAGTTATTTTTGGGGTACAATGAAAAAATAAAGATGATTACTTTCGAGCCAGTGTTTTTAAGGCACATCCCTACTATAACCATCTTTACTATTATACAAATTTATGAAACCGACAGAAATTTTAGTAAAATTAATTACGTCCATAAAATAATATTCTTTTCGCTTTTTATGACTTTTTTAGGGGATATACGCAATATAATTTTTTTTGTTGCGTTTATTTCTTAGTTTTGTGCAACCAACTGACATTTCAGAATGAATCCTAAATGCAAACATATATTTAAGCTTAACGAATATTCGCATAAGATTCTTGACAAATTATTTTTTGCGGTTTCACCAATAGTAAGACATAGTGAACCAAGTGAAAATATAGAGAGTGAATTATTTAGTACTCGCAATTTTCCAGAATTTGTAGTTAAAGACTTAGGTAATAAACTTAATATATCAGACGAATTAATGCAAAATGTTTGTGAATATTTACGACTACATAAACATATTGACATAACTCAACGATTCAACGAAAGTGTTATTGTAAATATTAGAGCAAACGAACTTGGCTATAAAGCATACAAGTTTGAATCTTATCTTGAAAAAAATGAAACTTTAATTTATCAATACAAGTTCAAGAAATCTGCTTTTTGGAATAATGTATTAACACCTCTTGCAGCAGGACTTGCAGTTATTGTTTCAATCGTCACACTGACTATTCAATCACAACAATCCACAGAGTTAAAAATTAAATCTCAAGAATTTCAACAACAAATGAAAAGTTTAGACAGTTCAAGAAAAATTCAGACAGACGCATTACAATTACTTTTAAGAGACGCTCAAAAAAAAGACACTCTTAAAATTGACACAACATCTAAGACAAAATAATTTTGGCTACATATAACAGGGCATTTGCGTTAATGCGGTTGGACGACAGCTTAAGCGATGAACTTTTTATCTTTATTGAACTAAACAATTAATTCAACAACATAATTTCAAATACCGCATCATCGCAAATGAGTGGACGTAAGCGGTGCGAAAGTTCACTAATTGGCAGACCGTTTAACAATTATCTTTAGTGTTTCAAAGTGTTTTAATTTAGCTCGGCTTCTTTTGGCTCGACACATTTTAGCACTTTCGCTGGACACATAACCCTGACACAAAAGAGCTAAAATTTTGCTGTTAGGAAAATGCTATTTAGTTGATAATAATCGTTTATACTTTCTTTTAACGCTACTTGAGTTGGCAAAGCAACTAATAACTTTTGACAACTCATGATCAGTTAGCTCTCCGATAATTTCATATTCAACATTTTCAATAGAATACCTTGACGATAAATCTGAAATAGCGAAATCATCCAACCATTGACCATGTAAAAAAGTATTCTTCTGAAAAGACCAACCATTTTTTGTAATCGGCACATTTGCTTGGAAGATATAACAGTTTATACAAGTTTCTGGTATCTCTAAACAACCATGTGTAATATTTTGAGCAGATGAGAGATGCGGTATACTTGACGGTAGGCTTGCTAAAATCACATCATCATTAATTATTTTAAGCACCAAAAAAAATTTTGGTTTACTTCCGCCGTTCTTAAAAAAGAAAGGGTCAAAATAAATTATTTTACCAGGGGAATACAAATAATTAAAACTTTAAACTTTTGGACTGAGCAAAAAATTCTTTATAACTATTATATATCATAAACTTACTTTCATCTCCTTCTACTAATTCTGCCATGTTTATTTCAATATCAGTAGTTGTCATTTTACCTGATTCTAAAAGTTCTAGTACTCCATTTCTTAAAGCAGCATTATACCAAAGAGAATTTTTTTTATGTGTAAAATTTATCAACTCTTTAGCAGTACAATACCTGAATCTATCAACTACTTCATTCAATAAATTAATTTCATTGTCACTAAATTCATCGTCTGAAAATTCTTTTTTTGCAGAAATTACAGTTGCCCCATCATTATTATGTTTTGAGATATATGGTTCCAATAAATTGGGCTCATCTGTTAGCTCAACAAATAA
>JAKAKY010000239.1 GCA_021824365.1 Bacteroidota bacterium
TATCCCCGTCAGGTGGGCCCACATCAACAATGCCAAGGTGATTGTTGAGATCGGATTGCCCGATTTTCCGCTCGATGCTTCATTGGGATCCCATTTTTTCCACAATGTAACCTCCATGAATGTTGGTTATTTTTCAGTACCCCTGGTGGATGGAAACGAATTTGTTAACATGAAGTTGTTGGCATCGCAGGAACTGATCCGCGAAGGAAAATTTATCAGATGGGTACGTTTTGAACATTCGCTGGATGTTTTGATGGATGGAAGGAAAAGAACGGCGGTGGTAAGAATGAAGACAATTGGATAATTTGGAAATGAGTAGGAGTGTATTCCCAGAATTTTAGAGCACCTGCTTTTTCAGCTCTGCCGGAGCACCTAATGAAAGCATTTTTTGGGTATCATTCAAACGAGGAATGTTTGTTGAACTCCACCCATTATCGACACGATCTAAAATAGAGTTTCTGGCCTTCATTTTCCACGATTTGCATGCTAATTTATAAAAGTCAGCCCGATATTTTCTTTTTGCATCCACTTGTTTAATAATTTGCGCCCCTGCATGGAAACCTCATTATAATCTGGGTTGCTGAATACATTTGTGGTCTCGCCGGGGTCTTCCCCTAAATCGAAAAGGATCTCGTATTCTTTACCATACACTTCACTATGCACGTACTTGTATTGACCGAACCGTACCATCCGGCCATTTGCATTTACAGAGTATAATATTGAGAAATCACTCCCGTTTTTCCCGTAGCAACGCGACTTAAAGCTTTTGCCGTCCAAGTTTTCAGGAATGTTCAGGTCACTCATATCCAGGAGTGTTGGCATAAGGTCGATACTGCCAACCAACGATTTATCATCTACTGTACCAGCTTTAATTTTTCCCGGGTAACGGATAATCATCATAGTTTTGGCAGATTCTTCATAAAAGGTAGTTTTAGCTATGAGTTTATGGCTTCCCATCATATCTCCGTGGTCAGTCGTGAAAACCACTATCGTATTTTCTTCCAACCCTGACTGGAGTAGGGCATCCATCACTAATCCAATGTACCAGTCGGTTTTTTCAATCAAAAGGTAATATGCGGATATGTATCTTTTCCAATCGTTTTCATTCTGATTCAACACTTCCTCATACATGTAATCTTTATCACGGATCATACCTTTAATATAAGGGGAATTATGGTTCGATGGTGCTCCCGGACGTTGTTGAAACCGCAAATAAAGTTCTTCGTCATCGCGGCAGAAGTGGATAGCATCGGCAAAAGTGGCACCCTTGACTTTGCCTCCCAGCACTTTGCAAATATCATGTGGGTTGATAAGGGAAAGCGTCATATAGAACGGTTTGTCATGCGGTTGCTTTATAAATTCAACCGCATCTTTCGTAAAAATTTGATCATATGCAGACCCTTCAGCAAGCATGCCTCCTGAAGAATATTTCATGGAACCGAACTTTTCAATACCTTCCCAGCCATAGTTGGCCGCATGCTCTTTGCCGAAATATGCGGTTTCATACCCGGCTTTTTTAAATTCTCTGCCTAATGTTGAGACGGCACCGGGGTCAGGCATACTTTTAGTCCGCTCGTATTGCTCTTCATTTTTGACAACTTTATGATTGTGTGGGTAAAGCCCGGTAAAAAAACTTGCCCGGGCCGGTGAACACAAAGGGTATGAACTATAGCTTTGAGTAAGCCGTATCCCTTCTGTAGCCAAACGGTCAATACTTGGAGTTTGTATTCCATTATTATAATTGCCAGATCCATCAGACACCCGCGTCGACCATTGATCTGAAATGATAAGTACTACATTGGGCTTTGCGGTAGCTTTTGTTTCTTTATAGCATATAACTAAAAAGCTCAATAATGTAACTACTGTTGCAACAAAATAATTCTGAAACATCAAATAATCTCATTTAGCCTGTATCATAGCATCTAAAGCCACTGAATATGATGCTAAATTAAGTTTTCGCTACACTACATGCATTCTTTTCATGAAATAATAGTTTTTTTGTTTATCCTAAAAAATAAGACTGCCCAGTAATGGGTTAATTATTCTGTTCTGATTGAGTTTGTTTACTTTGGATGCATTCTCGGGCTGCTCAGCACTCAATTCCTTCCAGTCCTTATTTCTTACCAAAATAGGGGTATGTATCCCAGATGTCTGTTTCCCCAAAAGCGCGAGGATCATTTGTGTTTTTCATCCATTTGACCAACTTGTTTTCCATCGTTTTGACTACTTCTGCATATTTGGAATCCTGAGCCAGGTTTTTAAACTGATTTGGATCTTTTTTCAGGTTGTATAATTCAACTGCAGGCCGTAAACCAAAAGCCATTTTAAAATAAGGTTCTATCTTTATATCTTCTTTATGATCAAGAATATATTCCTTTGAAGGAGATCCATCCACATCACCAAAACCTCCTGCATTGTTATAAGAATTAATTGGACTTCCACCGGGCCAACGATCGGGCCTAAAGTTCTTTATCAACAGGTAATCTTTATCCCTTATACTGCGTGATGGATAACTTCCGTGGTTTTCCCTTGAGTTATATGCATGTCTTTCACGTTCACAATGAACTTCTTCCCGTTTTAAATGCTCGCCTTTTGTAATTAAGGACAAAAGACTCAGTCCTTCCATATCACTAGGAATTGGCAAGCCTGCAGCTTCTAAAAATGTAGGGGCTATATCGACATGGCTGATTTGATCAGAAATTATCTTACCAGCTTCTATCTTCCCTTTCCACATTACAGCGAACGGCATTCGTGTACCAATGTCGTACAAAGAGGCTTTTGAACGGGGGAAAGGCATGCCATTGTCGCTGGTAACAATAATAATCGTATTCTGGAGCTGCTTGGCCTTATCAAGAATATCAAGTATTTCGCCTAATTCATCATCAAATTTTTTGACATAATAGTAGTAATCGGTCAGGTCCCGTCGAACCTCTTCTGTGTTTGGTAGATTTTCCGGAACCGGCACTTTTTTAGGATCAAACCCAAACTCTTCACCAATTCCTTTTTTATAGGGACGATGAGGACAATGGCTGCCATGCCAAAAGCAAAAAGGTTTATTTAGTGCCATACTGTGGTCTAAAAATTCCTTAAAACTATCCTGAAGCCATCCTGCGGGATTATCTGCCCAGCCACCTTCTTCATATTCACCCGGCCCCCACCCTTTTTTGATATATCCGACACTATATCCTGCTTCTTCTAAAATTTTTGGATACGTTATAAATTTTTTAGGGAATAAACTCCATAAATCGCCGGCGGCTTCGAGGTTGTGTGAATATCTTCCGGTTAATACAGATGAACGCGATGCAGTACAAGTTGGAGCAACACAAAATGAATTGGTGAATAAAACCCCATTTTTGGCTACTTTATCAAAGTTGGGTGTTTTAGCAAATGAATCACCATAAGCACCTGCATTTAACGACATGTCATCTGCTATTACCAAAAGTATATTTGGCCTCACCTTTACCTGTTTTTGGGCTTGCGTAATACTCGGTATTACAGATAAAGCCGAAAATAAGGTTGTACTAAGAATACGATTTGTTTTCAACATGGTCCAATAATTTTAAATTAGTATATAGTTAACGTTAGAACTTGTTTTTTTCTGTTTCACATATCTTATTGACTATTAATTCTTTAGAAGTTTAGGATTTATTTTCTTGTTAATATCCTCAAACCATTTTATTTTATTAGTCTTATCGGGACGATCAGCATCTATCATTTTTTTAAGTACCATTCCAGGAATGATACCTGGCAAAACAAAAGGAGACTCCTCTTTAGGACAGATAAAAGGTAAATGTGGTTTATGAAAACCAACTGCAAGGGAAAAGGGTTTATCATGCTTTCGATTCAAAATTTCAACGCCAAATTGTGCCGTAACATAATCAGGGTGATC
>JAKAKY010000039.1 GCA_021824365.1 Bacteroidota bacterium
GAGGATAAAAAATGAAAAATAGGGTGATATCACCCTAAAAACAGAGTGATATCACTCTTGTTTACGGGTTTTGGAGTGATTAAATTTGTGATGTATTATTAAATGTGAACAAATTTCAATAATACAGTTATGCTCCATATGTTTCATTTGGGAATCAGGTTAGATAGATTTCTAAAAAAAATTTAGAGAAGCAATTTGAAAAAAATAACTAATCATTTATTATATTCAAAATATGAATAAAAGAAACTCATTTAAATATATTCAGTAGCTACTAATTGCGGAACATGTAACCCGAATTGTTCCAAAGGAAAACAAGGGTATTAATAATAAGGTAAGGTTTTCCTAAAAGCCATAATAAAAATGAAAAAATCATATCTATTAGTTGCAGCATTTGCAATGTCATTTGCTGCAATGTCATTTAAGCCGAAATCAGTAGAAGATGAAAATCTAGCAACAAAAATTGAATCATCAACTATTAACCAAATTCATGTATCTAAAAATGGCAATGAAGCAATAATGCCACCTACAGTTACCATAACAGTGGCATTGGCTGAAACATCCTATGCAGCAACAGTAGCAGCAACTGCGGCAGCTTATAATTGGCTATTCGGTAGAGTCGAAGAAGCTACGATATCTAGCAATTATAAAGCAATTTTGCAGGATGTCGATATGCGAAATTTGGACAAACATTAAAAGTAGAAATTACGAGGCTGTCTCAAAAGTAAATAAAAGCTCTGAAAATTGCTTAAAAGTCCTTGCATCTCCATGAAGGGAAACAGGTAAAAAGCAAAAGGCCTGACCTTTTTAGATAGCCTCTTTCAGTAAAAAATTTATAACATTATATAATTATTCGAAACAAAAAATATTAAAGCACGAAAAAAATAATTATGGTCTTTTTCTCATTTTTTTCTTGTTGCTTTTATCTCATTCAAACCAACAGCAAAAACAATGAAATTCTACACTAGCCTTGTTAGAAAAGATTGAAAGTGCAAATCAAAAAATAAATATCGAAAATTATATATTTATCCCACCAGAAAAATCAGTAAAAAAGTCAACCTTGATAGAGGTATTACAGGTACAACCTGTTGTAAAAGGTGGGTATTCAATGTACAGTGAAAGTGCTGAAATTTTAGTACAAAATCAATATACTATGGGTTAAAAAAATTGCTAAAAAAAGACTTAAAACTTTAAATAAAATTTAAAACTTATTGGTGTTTATAAAAAAATGATAAACATTATTATAAAAATAGCAAAAATGAAAAATGTAATATACAAAATAATATTAATATTATTTTGTATATATTGGACATTTACATTATTTTTTATTATGCCAAAAAATCCACTAAATTTAAGTGTGCAAAAAGAAAGAGATTTTTTCCAAGCAAATTTCTTTCAGCGATGGTCATTTTTTGCCCCACCCCCCAATTATAACCAAAGAGTGTATTTTGTATACAAAAATAAATTGACTTCAAAAAAAGATATTTTCGAAGTTATCAAACCCATTCTTGATAAAAAACACAGTACAGCTCCTTTTAATTTTTATTACCAGACATTAGATTATATACTTGCATCATCTTTAATAAATATAGAGGGTAATGTAAGGCTATTACAAGATGTATTAACACATGAAAATTTTAAGGCAACAAATAATCTAAAACTATCGGATAGCATTGTCACTCAAAAGATAGTGAGTGATATAGAAAAAACTACAGATTTTAAAACACTAGCAAAATATGCCAAAAAAATAGCATTAGAAAATAAAATTTATATATTAAATTGTACTTATAAAATTAAAATATCGAAAAAATATATACCACAATTTATAGATAGAAATATTGATACTGGAAAAGAAGAAATATCATTTAGCAGCCACTTTCTTGAATTTTAATATGACAAAGATAAATTCAATAGTATTATCACTAATAACTGAAAATAAGTACTCTTTATATTTTAGTTTTTTTAGAATCTTTATAGCTATACTTCTTCTTAAAAAACTTTTACTGCAATGGACCTTAATTTCATTGCTATATACAGGCAAAAGTTATTTAATACCAACAAACAGCACAGTTTCCGAATTTTTCATTTCTTTTAATACTGATTTTATTAGGAGTCAAATTTATATTTTTTTGGGACTCTACTTTTTGCTTTTACTCTTTTTCCTTTTTGGTATTGGTAAAAATATTACGGCAATTGCCCTATTTCTCTTTTATGATGTATTGCAGAAACTTTGCCCTCAAATATTAAACGGTGGCGATAATTATATGCGTTTTATCTTACTATACTTTTGTTTTGCAAATAGTTTTGACTATCTAACGCTTGGAAAATATAAGATAAATAAATTTTCCGAAATAAATAAATTGTTTACAAACCTTGCGGGTTTAAGTATTTGCATTCACTTGTGTTTAATCTATTTCATCAGTGCAATTCATAAAATACATACAGATGTTTGGTTCAATGGAATTGCAACATATTATACTTTTAATATTGAACGATTTAATGGAACACACATAAATAATTATATATCTAAAAATTATTTTTTTGTAACTTTATCTACATATGGTACATGGCTAATTGAACTACTCTATCCGGTTTTAATTTGGTTTAAAGAAACAAAAAAAATTATGATTGTATTAGTTATAATACTACATATTGGAATCGCTATATTCATGATGCTTTACGACTTTCAACTTTTATTTATCTTTGTACAAGGATTTTTTATTAGTAATGAATCATGGCTTAAATTTTATAGCACACTCAAATAAAAATTCTACTTTTCAAGACAATCTAAGCTAATTTAAAACTTTCTTAGCAATGATAATTTATTTCATATTTATTCTGATCATTTTCTTTTTAATTATTTATATATTTACTTTTATTAACAAAAGAAAAATAAAAAAATCAATCGAAAAAATAAAAACTAATTGGGGCTGTAAATTAGAACGAGTTAGAAATTTTGCTGAAATAGAAAAATATCTCCCATTTGATAAAAATTTTGACTGCTATACATTAACAGAGCAAACTTTAATAGATATTGATATACAAAATTTATTTCACTTCATAGATAGAACTATTACCACAATAGGGCAGCAATATTTGTATTCCAAAATTGTAAAGCCCTCCATAAATATCAATGAACTAGAAATTAGAGGTAAACATGCTGATTTTTTTCAAAAAAATGACACATTAAGACTTAAAACACAAATTGTTTTACAAAACTTAGAAAAAAAAAGTACTGATTTAATCACAGACATTTTTTATACTAACACAGCAATAGATAATAAAAAATTGTACACAACAATAATTGTATTATCTGTTTTAGCACTTACAAGTATACTATTTTGTCTGCTAACTCCTAAAATTGCAATTGTACTGATTTTTTTATTTGGCGTTAACCTGCTAGTTCATTTAATTTATCGATACTACAATTCAAGAAAATTAAAAACAATTCAACAAGTATATCAATTACTGAATACTGTAGATAAGCTTATGAAACTTAAATTACCTATAACATTAGAAAAAAAATCATATATAGATTTTACTTTTAAGCGATTCAAAAAAGTATATCCATTCTTAAATTTTGGAATTCCAACAAATGACATATCAGGAATAATCTTTTATTTTTTCGATTTAATAAAGTCATTTTTTCTTATAGAAATACATCTTTTAAATTTTACATTCAATGAAATAATTAAAAATAAAGATTCCTTAAATTTACTTTTTACATACATCGGCCAAATTGAAATGTCGTTATCAACTGCATCTATAATGTATAGTAAAATTGAATATTGTAAACCTATATTTATTACCAATAAAACAAATTTAGCTTGTCAGGATGCGCTACATCCTTTGATTATAAATTGTATTCCCAATTCTATGCAGCTCTATCAAACTAATGCTTTTATTACTGGTTCTAATATGTCAGGAAAATCAACTTTCTTAAGAACTATTTTAATAAACTCAATTCTAAGTCAATCACTTTTTATTGCATTTGCCAAGGAATTTACTTCCCCAATATTAAAAATATTATCTTCTATCAAAATTTCTGACAATTTAGAGGAGGGGACTAGTTATTTTTTTAAAGAAGTTAGTTTAATACTAGAAATGATAATTCATTCAAGATCCGAATCAAAAAATTTATTTGTCATTGATGAAATTTTCAAGGGTACAAACACTATAGAGAGAATTTCTCTTGCAAAAGCGGTTCTAAGTAATCTTAGTTCGGGCAACAATAATATTGTAATTGCATCATCACACGACATAGAATTAATCGAATTGATAGGAAACAAATTTAGACACTTTCATTTTACAGAAAGTATAATTAATAATGAATTGCAATTTGATTACATTATTAAAGATGGACCAATTACAACACGAAATGCAATAAAAATTACTGAAATAGCAGGTTTCCCAGCCGATGTAATTAATGAAGCTAATGCCATTGCAAGTAGCTTTTTTATAAATAGTTTGTCATGCTTTACAAAAAAATAATTATACAATGCCTTATATACTCTACGACACAAACTGCAAATTCTGTACCCATTTCGCCCATTGGAGTGTAAAAAAACAAAAAAACTTTTCAATAATTTCCGTACGAGACAATCAGGCAAAAGCACTATTGCGAAGATTTAGCATCAAATTTATAGACCTCCAAACAATTTATTTTATTGAAGAGCAAAATGTTTTTGTACGTTCAAAAGCAGTTTTCAAAATTCTTGGTTTCCTAAATTATCCCTGGAAACTAATTGCACTATTTCAATACCTGCCTGTTAAAGTAACAGATTTCTTTTACAAATTATTTGCTAAATACAGATATAGAATAGTGTAGAAAAAAATATTTTCTTTAAATTCATAAAAAATTCGTCATGCAACTATTCAGAAAACTATCCTTGTATTTGGCGGCTATTTTTATTCCATTTTTTTTGCTAATATTTGGTTCAAGAAATGGGATGCTTTCCCCAGGTTGGTTTGTTTTTTTGTTGCTGACTTATGCCGTAATTTATCATCCTATTATTTCCGGATTACGGTTGGTGGCAAAAGGGATCATTGCCCCTTCCTCTTTATGGAAAAATTTAATTCCCGGATGGAATTGGAAATATTATTCTCACTTGTTCCTGCCCTAATGGTTATTCCCTTTTACTATCTGTAGCTATTGGTTGTTCAATTGGCCACAACTGAAAACGATCTCCGTCAAACAAGCCTTTATCGCTTAATTTAATATGTGGTATTACCAATAAAGCCATAAAACTGAGTGTCATGAATGGGGCAGCCAATGTGCTGCCTAATTCATTTTTTACCATTTTATCTATTGCAGTATAAGCAGTTGCAACCGTATAGCCATCTTCTGCGCTCATGAGTCCTGCCACGGGTAACGGCAATATAGTTGTGTTGTTGCCATTTACCGCGCTAATTCCCCCTTTTTTCTCAATTACTGCATGAATGGCTTGTGCTAATGCTGCATCATCGGTGCCTACTGCTACAATATTGTGGCTGTCATGCGCTACGGTGGAGGCAATGGCGCCTTTCTTTAATCCAACATTTTTAATGAATGCTTTGGCAACAGGTGCAGGATGGTATCGGTTTATGACTACTATTTTCAACACATCATTTTCAACATCCGATAGAAGATAGTTGTTATTTACTTTAGGTGTTACCCATAATTTTTCCGTGATTAATTGCCCTTCAAAGGCTGCTATAACCGGAATTTTCCCATCCTGTAAAGGGTATTCCGTTATTTTTATGGCCAATGCTTCTGCAGTTACCGGCATACAATGAAACTGATTGATGGGTGTAACGGGAACAGATGGCAGAAAGGTTTTTCCATCTTCTGCTACCAATATGCCTTTAATATAAGTTTGTTTTACTTTAAAATCGTTGAGATTATTGACTACAATACAATCGGCCGGATCGCCAACCCTCAGTAAGCCAATATTTAACCGGTAATGCTGTACCGGATTAACGCAGGCGGCTTTGAGTACCTTAAACACATCAATACCTTTTGCTACTGCCCGGGCACATAATTGATTGATATGGCCAATGGCTAAGCTATCGGGATGTTTGTCATCGCTGCAAAACATCATATTTTCATAATGGGTATGCATTAAATCAATTAATGCTTCAAAGTTTTTGGCAGCGCTTCCTTCCCGTATTAATATTTTCATGCCATAGTTCAATTTGTTCAGGGCTTCTTCGGCTGTAAAACATTCATGGTCGGTACTAATGCCGGCGGCAATATATTGTTGTGCCTTTGTGCCCATTAATCCCGGCGCATGCCCATCTACCGGCTTACCCACTGCTTTGGCTGCTGCAATTTTTTTCAGCACTTCTTCATCACCATACAACACACCGGGAAAATTCATCATTTCGCTTAGGTATTTGATATCTTCTCTCTGCAGCAAGGCGGCTACGTCAGCACTGTTGAGCGCTGCACCGGCCGTTTCAAAAGTAGTGGCCGGAACACAACCGGGGGCGCCAAAGTTGAAGGAAAAATTTACCGCTTTGCCATTATTCAGCATAAATTCAACTCCTTGCATGCCACATACATTGGCTATTTCATGCGGATCGCTGATGGTGCCTACGGTACCATGTACCACGGCCAATCGGGCAAATTCACTGGGCACCAGCATACTGCTTTCTACATGTACATGGCTATCAATAAATCCGGGTAAAATATATTGATTGGGTACGGATACATGTTTGGGCAATACTTCAATCGCAGCAATCCGGCCGGCTTGAATATGCATTGTTGCAGGATAGATTTCCTTTTTCCAAACATCTACTAATTGTCCACTGATAGTGTATTGATTTTGTTTAATTGTGTTGCTCATCTAATGTTAAAAAATGTTGTGCATCAGTCAATGCACAAGGTGTATTATAATTTTAAAAAAATTTATTCATCTTTCAGCAAATCCGGGCGTTTGGCTTTGGTAACAGCCAATGCTGCTTCATGGCGCCAGGCTTCTACTTTTTTAGGATCGCCCTGTAATAAAATGTCAGGTACTTTCCATCCGTTAAAATTGGCCGGACGGGTATACACCGGCGGCGCTAACAGGTTATCCTGAAAAGAATCGAACAGGGCTGAGGTTTCATCATTCAACACACCGGGTATTAAACGGCCAATGGCATCAACAATGACGGCTGCAGCCAATTCTCCACCACTCAGCACATAATCGCCAATGGATATTTCTTTGGTAACAAAATGGTCGCGAATGCGTTGGTCAATACCTTTGTAATGCCCGCAAATAAATAATAAATTGTTTTGTAGTGATAAACGGTTAGCCATTGACTGATTAAAGGTTTCACCATCGGGCGTTAAATAAATAATTTCATTGTAAGTGGTGGTGGTTTGTAAATGGATAATGGCATTAAACAGCGGCTCGCACATCATAACCATACCTGCACCGCCACCGTACTGGTAATCATCAACCTGGCCGTGTTTGTTGATGGCCCATTTACGCAGGTTATGCGTACGTACCTGCAAAAGGCCTTTTTCCTGTGCCCGTTTCATAATACTATGATTCAACGGACTTTCTAATAATTCAGGAACAACAGAAATAATATCAATTATCATGGTGCAAAGATGCTATTCACTTTCCATAAAATTGTCTAAATCTCTTCTTTCTCTTTTAGTAGGCCGGCCAATTTTGCTTAAACGTTTGCCGGTATGAAACGAAGGAGGCAGGAATGCCGGTTTCTCTAAATCTTCCACCGGAGTTAAATCAATATAATGTTGAATGGCTTCTGAATATGCTACCCGGTGGTCTAAAAGTGCCGTTATTTTAATGAGCCATTTGCGGGCTTCGGTTTTAATCTCATATTCATCGCCAATAGCTACTGCTTTTGCTGCCTTTACGTTATTGCCCAAATATTTTACTTTGCCTTTGTCGCAGGCTTCACCGGCTAATGAACGGGTTTTAAAAATGCGTATACACGACAGGTATTTATCAATTCTAATTTTTTCTTTTACGGCATCCATGCAACATTCATTTACTGTAAGTAAGGTTGAAGGTAATATTTTTTGAAGGAATAAAGTCAGGATAGCTAACATAAAAAAAGCGCAGCATTTCGGCGCTGCGCTATCATAAAAAAGATAGTTGTGTGTATTAGTGTTTTGCCTGATACAATTCTGTAAAGTATTGACAGAAATAAGGAATGGTTTCAATGCCTTTATAAAAATTAGCCAAATCGAATTTTTCGTTGGGGCTGTGCAGGTTATCATTATCTAATCCAAATCCTAAAAATATAATTTTTTTGTGCAATGCTTTTTCAAACAAAGCACAAATGGGAATGCTGCCGCCGCCACGAACGGGAACAGGTTCTTTACCCAATGTGGCAAACATGGCTTTTGCTGCTGCTAAAAATTCAATTGAATCGATAGGTGTTTGATAAGGCTCGCCGCCATGGTGTTCGGTAGCTCTTACGGTAACACCGGCCGGTGCTGCATTTTCAAAATAATGAATGAGTGCTGCTGTGATTTTTTTAGAAGATTGTTTAGGTACCAAACGTGTAGAAATTTTAGCGTAGGCTTTAGAAGGCAATACCGTTTTTGCACCCTCGCCGGTATAGCCACTCCACATGCCATTTACTTCTAAGGTTGGCCGAATGCCGGTACGTTCAATAGTTGAGTAACCTTTTTCGCCCCAAACTTCTGAAATGCCTAATTCTTTTTTATAATCTTCTTCATTGAATGGCGCTTTGGCCATTTCGGCTCTTTCTTCCTGACTAATTTCCAATACATCATCATAAAAACCGGGAATGGTAATATGATTGTTTTTATCGTGGCAGGAGGCAATCATTTTAGCCAGAATAGTAGCGGGGTTAGCAACGGCGCCACCATATACACCGCTATGCAAATCGCGGTTAGGGCCGGTTACTTCTACTTCAATATAACTTAATCCACGTACGCCTACATCGATGGATGGCGTGTCTAATGCAATCATAGAAGTATCGCTGATAAGTATTACATTACAAGCCAGTAAGTCTTGATGTGTTTCCACAAATGTTGCCAGATTGGGGCTGCCCACTTCTTCTTCCCCTTCAATAATGAATTTCATATTGCAGGGCATAGAATTGGTTTTGAGCATGGTTTCTAAGGCTTTTATGTGCATATAAAACTGGCCTTTATCATCTGCAGAGCCACGTGCATAAATTTTTCCATCTTTTACTACCGGTTCAAAAGGGGGGTTTTTCCAAAGATTCAGCGGGTCGGCAGGTTGTACATCATAATGGCCATATACTAAAACGGTTGGTTTGGTTGCATCCACTATTTTTTCAGCATACACAATGGGGTGTCCGTTAGTGTTGTATATATTTACTTTATCGGCACCTGCTTCTTTTAATTTTTTTTCAACTAAATTGGCGCAGGCCAGCATGTCGGGTTTATTTTCGGTTTTGGCGCTGATGCTGGGAATTTTTAATAAATCAACCAGCTCATCCAGAAAGCGTTCTTGGTTGCTTTCAATATAATTTTTCCATTTTTCCATATGTGCATTTTTTAATTTTTTAACGCATTGAATGAAGATGACAAAGGTAATCAGTTCGCACTACAACAATACGTTAAGTAATGAGAGGTGCATTGTGTTTTTGATTGGAAAGAATATTATCTAATGTCCAGATTACGCAGTGTGTAAAAGGTTGTTCCCGCACCTTACAATCGGTTTTAATGCAAACGGGGCAACTAAAAGGCAGGCAGCTGTCTGTGTGTACAAACAATTCAATATTATCGCCAAAAGTATGAATCACCAATGCTTTTAATGCATCTACCTCAGTATGTGCCTCATGCAAATTCATGTACCAGGGCAGGGTTAAATGGCAATCAACATGCAATGTGGCGCCGTATTTAATAACCCGCAGGTTGTGTAAATCAATCCAGTTGTTTCTTCTGTTTTGGTTCAAAGTAACTATTAATTTTTTCAGAAGTTCCATATCAGCTTCATCCATAATACCTGCTAATGAGGCACGTACAATTTTGTAGCCGTTTATTATTATTACAATACTAATTGACAATGCCAGTAGCTTATCTAACCAAAATAAGTTGGTTATTTTAATGATGATTAAACCAACAATAATAACGATGGTAGAATAGGTATCTAATTGCAGGTGTTTGCCACTGGCCTTTAGGGCTAACGAATTGTTTTTTTTGCCAATATGCAAACACCACCAGCCTGCAGCAAAATTTACAATGGCGGTAATGGCTACCAATACAATTCCATGATCTAATTCCTGTATTGTTTTTTGTATAAAAAAACTTTGCCCTGTTTGAAAGAGGATATAAATACCTGCTGTAATAATCAATGAACCTTCTACAGCGGCAGAAATAAATTCGGCCTTGCCGTGTCCGTAAGGATGTTCTTTGTCTTTGGGTTTAGCCGCAACATACAATGAGTACAAGCCAATTAAACCCGCCAGCATATTTACGGTACTTTCTAATGCATCGGTTAAAATGGCAATAGAGTTGGTGAGGTAAAAAGCAATCATTTTTGCAGCAAATAGCACCACGCTTAAAAGCGTAATAAATAACTGTAAACGATAATTTTGTTTTTCATTCTGCAAAGTATCCATTATTTATTATTGATTTAGCGGTAGTAAAGCAATGCTATACTCAATTGTACAATGCTTTTGCAACATGGCAGCAATTCCGCAATAGGTATTCAGCGAAAGTTCAATGGCTTTTTTAAATTTATCTTCCTCTTCCGGCGCAATATCTGCTTTATAGGTTAAATGAATGCCGGTGAAAACTTTTGGATGTGTGGTGGTTTGTTCGGCATTAGTTTCTATTTCAAAGTTGGAGAACGGCACTTTCATTTTTTTTAAAATACCTATTACGTCCATTCCGCTACAAGTATTTAATGCACCCAATAACATTTTTTTGGGACTCATGCCACTGTTTAAACTGCCATCAGCAGCGTTGGTATCTAAACGAACGGTATGGCTGTTTTCATCGCTGCTGTTAAAAGCCAGGTGGCTCACCCATTTGGTGGTCGTTTTCATGCAAAGTATTTATTTGAATAATCAAGTAATCAGCAGGCAGGCAGTTCAATTGAAGTTGAAAAAGGCTATTTCGCATTTTATAGTAAGTGTTATTTGCATACTTATTCAACAGTGTGATGCCTGTCCTGGTATTCTTTTTTCTTTCTGTGAATAAATTTTCTAAATGATTTGAATGTTCTGTAATAAAATTCCTGATTAAATAACTGCGAATCACGCATGGCTTTAAAAGTAAGAAAAAAACCAATGGGTATTAATACCAGTGTAGAAAGCCACATGCCTGCCAACGGACTCATTACATTGCTTTTGGCAAATTTTTCGCCAAAGGTATTCAGTAAGTGAAATAATACAAAAAATACAATGGCAAATACCAATGGGGTGCCCAATCCACCTTTGCGGATAATAGAGCCAAGCGGTGCACCAATTAAGAACAAAACAATACAGGCAACACTAAGGGTAAATTTCCTGTGCCATTCAATTTCATGTTTCAATAAAGAATCCTGCCGGGTTTTATAATCATCATAAATGAGGGTAACATTATTGGTAATGGTGCCTAACTGACTTAAACTACGTTCCTGAATATAATGCCTTTCTGAGTCGGGAATGAGTTGTTGAACGGAGGCCATCGATTTTAAAATGCCTGTATCTGTTTTAGACCAGGCAGAATCCATGTATTTGGCAAAAGATAAATAGGGATTAATTTCTATTTTAGAGCGTTTCAAATAATAGGCACCTAAATTTTCCAACGAATCGATGGTTGTATTTAACTGGCGAACACTGAGCATTTTAGGATCATAAATAAAAGCACTGTCTTTGGTTCGGTTCATTTGGAAAGTACTTAAATCAAATAACTTGGTGTAAGTAGCAAAATGCGTTCTGGTAAAATCGGTTTGTAAGGTTTGACGGGGACCTTTTTCTTCATAGCTATACCCATTTTTCAATTCAAATTCTAAAAATTTTTTATCGGGTGTAACTTTCATTACACCACTTTCGGCGGTAATTAAATTATCCTGCAGGCCATAAGTTTTTTTGAAAATAACAATTTTTTTGATGGTGCTGTCATCGCTTTCTTTCTTACCTAATTTAATCACATTGCCTTCAATTTTATTGTAGAAAACACCCTCTTTAATATCGAAAGCAGGTTTGGCCACAATAATATCGTATTGCAATGAAGCTAATTTTAATTGTGCAACGGGAATAATATTATTGGCAAACAAGAAAGCAATGCCACTAATGATGATGGTAACAATTAATAAAGGGCGCATAAACCGCAGTAATGGAATGCCGGCAGCTTTAATGGCTACAATTTCAAACGATTCGCCCAGATTGCCAAACGTCATGATGGAAGATAGCAGCAGTGCCAGCGGTAAAGCCAATGGAACCCAGGTAATGGCCACTAATCCGGTTAAGTAAGCCAATGTGCCAAAATCAATTCCTTTACCTACCAGGTCATCAATATACAACCAAAAATACTGCATGACCAATACAAATAATGCAATTAAAAAAGTGGCCAGGAAGGGGCCAATAAATGCACGTACCACTAAAATGTCTAATTTTTTTATCACAAATTCCTTTCTTACTATTGTTGCGTTATGGCAAATGTAAAACTTTCGGCTGCAGAATTAGAACTGGTTACCAACATACCGGTTATTTTAACAAAGAACCGCATTATTGCTGCCGCTAATGCATTATTGGGTGAGGCCTGTAGCGGGTATCAAATGTTATTGCATGCAGCCAACAATGTACCCGATGCGGTTAAACAATTTTCGCCTAAAATATATAATGGTGAAAATTATCAGGGATTGCCATGGGTAATGCTCGATTATCCGCGTTATTTTACCCGGGAAGAAGAGTTAGCTATTCGCAGTTATTTTTGGTGGGGCCATTATTTTAGTATTACCCTGCAAATGAATGGCGCATTTATTCCAACTTATGCGCCTAAATTACAACAATTGGTTTTTGCACAAACCGATTGGTTTTTATTGACAGATGAAGACAAATGGCAACATACGATTCATAGCAACAATGCCATTCCGTTAGTGGAGGCTGACTTAAAGAAGATGATGGCAATGCCGTTTGTAAAAGTGGTAAAAAAAATGCCCCTGAAACACTGGGCAGAGGCCCCTGTTTTTTTTCAGGATGCTTTTAAAGCATTGATGAACAATGTATTTGATTAGCTGCCTAAGCGGTGAAATAACTCTTTAATTTGGTATTCCCAAAGGCGGCTTTGGTCTTTTATTTCATTCTTCTCTGCAAAATCTTTCACCACTAAAATGGTTTGGTTTGAAATTTCTGTTTTTTCAATCCTGAATTCAAAATATTCATTTTTCTCGCTATGCAGCCAGTGAAAACGGATAAATTTATCCTGCTCTTTGTCTACAATTTTGGCTTTGTCGGGTAATCCCCCGTTCCAGCTAAAACTGTATACACCATCCCATTCATCCACTTTATCTGCAAACCATTCCTGCAAACCGGCCGGGGTACTCAAAAACTCATATAAAATACCTGGCGAGCATCTTACGGGGAATTCAATTGTAAATAACTGTTTTTTGCTCATTTCAAATGCTTTACTAACTACTTTGTGGGCTGCAATAATATTAAATTATACATACCCTACAAATGTTTTTTTTAAAACCCTGTTTTTTTACAACGGTTATTCTGTTTTAAAGCTACTGAAATGGGGCTTTTAGCTGCAAAAACCTTCCAAAATATATTTTTTGGGAGATATGCGTTAAATAAATTAAATTGCTATTTAAAAAAATTATCATTTCCTCCACCAAAACCAACTTATTCCATCTAATACAAAACAACCACTGCTATGAGTATGCGTCAACTCAAAATCGCTAAATCCATTACCAATCGGGAGAGCCAGAGTTTAGAGAAGTACTTGCAGGAAATTGGGAAGGTAGAATTAATTTCACCGGAAGAAGAGGTGAAACTGGCTATTCGCATCAAAAACAATGATCAGAAAGCTTTGGAAAAGTTAGTGAAAGCCAATCTGCGATTTGTTGTATCAGTAGCCAAACAATATCAAAATCAGGGGCTAACCCTGCCCGATTTAATTAATGAGGGCAATTTGGGTTTAATGAAAGCAGCCCTGCGTTTTGATGAAACCCGTGGATTTAAATTTATTTCGTATGCCGTATGGTGGATACGCCAGAGTATTTTGCAGGCATTGGCCGAACAAAGCCGTATTGTGCGTTTGCCGCTGAATAAAGTGGGCCTTACCAACCGAATTGGCCGTGCCATTCAACAATTAGAACAGGAAAATGAAAGAGAGCCAACGCAAGAAGAATTGGCTGAATTATTAGAAACCGACCTTTCTGAAATTAATGCCGCCATGCAGGTAAATGCCCGCCATGTAAGTGTAGATACTCCTTTGGGCGATGGCGAAGACAATACGTTGCTGGATGTAATGTATAACCCCAATGCTGAAAGAACCGATATGGCAGTTGAACATTATGAATCTTTAAAAAATGAAGTACAACGCAGCCTTAAAACTTTAACCGAAAGGCAAAAAGAAGTAGTTTGTTATTTCTTTGGTATAGGTAAGGAAGAATCGTTGAGCTTAGAAGATATTGGCGAACGGTTTAATTTAACCCGTGAAAGGGTGCGGCAAATTAAAGACAAAGCCATTAATAAGTTAAGAAGCACCAGCCGCTGCAAGCATTTAAAGGTTTATCTCGGTTAAAAACATAGTTGCCATTATATTTGCACATCCAATTTAAAAGTGAACTTACCGGTTCACTTTTTTAATGACAACCATACCATTAATTGAAGTATTATGTTTAATTCACTGAGTGAAAAATTAGAATCCGCATTTAAAAACCTGAAGGGCCAGGCACGTATTACCGAGCTGAATGTGGCCAATACGGTGAAAGATATTCGCAGGGCATTAATAGATGCAGATGTTAACTTTAAAATTGCCAAAGAATTTACCGATAAAGTAAAAGAAAAAGCCATTGGTGAAAAGGTGATTAATGCCGTGAGCCCCGGGCAGTTAATGATAAAAATTGTGCAGGATGAATTAACAGAATTAATGGGGGGTACAGCGGCTGAATTTTCAGTAACGGGCAATCCCGCCATTATTTTAATTGCTGGTTTACAGGGAAGTGGTAAAACCACTTTTACCGGCAAATTAGCCAACTATTTAAAAAACCAAAAAGGCAAATCGCCCATGGTGGTAGCGGCAGATATTTACCGCCCGGCTGCAATTGACCAGTTAACTGTTTTAGCCGGGCAGGCAGGTGTGCCCGTTTATGCAGAACGCGATAACAAAGATGCTGTGAGCATTGTGCAGAATGCACTAAAGGCAGCCAAAATACAGAACAAAAATGTGGTAATTATAGATACGGCAGGCCGTTTGGCCATTGATGAAGTAATGATGACCGAAGTGGCCAACATTAAACAAGCCATAAAACCTTCCGAAATTTTATTTGTGGTAGATGCCATGACCGGGCAGGATGCGGTAAATACCGCCAAAGCCTTTAACGACCGGCTCGATTTTACCGGCGTGGTATTAACCAAATTAGATGGTGATACCCGTGGTGGTGCGGCGCTTTCTATTCAATACACCGTGCAGAAGCCCATTAAATTTATGAGCAGCGGCGAAAAAATGGATACACTCGATGTGTTTTATCCCGACCGTATGGCGCAGCGTATTTTGGGTATGGGTGATATTGCTTCATTAGTAGAAAAAGCACAGGAGCAGTTTGATGAAGAACGTGCCAGAAAGTTAGAAAAGAAAATCAGGAAAAACCAATTCGATTTTCAGGATTTTTTAGAGCAATTGCAACAAATTAAAAAAATGGGTAACCTGAAAGATTTAATGGGCATGATACCCGGTGTAGGTAAAGCCATTAAAGATGCAGATATTAATGATGATGCGTTTAAAGGCATTGAGGCCATCATTCATTCCATGACACCCGAAGAAAGGGCTAATCCCGATTTAATTGACCAGAAAAGAAAGTTGCGCATTGCCAAAGGCAGCGGAAAAGATATTCAGGAAGTGAATGCCTTTATGAAGCAATTTGAACAAATGAAAAAAATGATGGGTACCATGAATAAATTACCCATGGGGGGCAGAATGCCGGGTTTAAGTCGATAAATGTCAAAAAAAATGACGCAAGGCTCATAATTTTTTATTAAATAACAAAAACAAAACAGGTAAAGTTGGAGGGAAAGCAATCCTTTATTATTTTCGCCGTCCGAATAAAAACGAAACCCTATTTATTAACGCCTTTAAATGTCTATTTAACATGGCAGTAAAAATGAGATTACAAAGACATGGCAGTAAAAAACGCCCATTCTACTTTATTGTAGTGGCCGATGCCCGTGCACCCAGAGATGGTAAATTCATCCAAAAACTGGGCACTTACAATCCTTTAACCGTACCGGCAACCATTCAATTAGATCGTCAGAAAGCTTTAGACTGGTTACATAAAGGTGCACAACCTACCGACACAGTAAGAAGGATTCTTTCCTTTAAAGGTGTATTGTACCTGAAGCATTTGCTTCGTGGTGTTTCACTGGGATTATTTGATGATGCAACGGCTATGACTAAATTTCAGGCATGGCACGATGAGCATGAAGCCCAGTTAAAACGCAGAAGCGAATCGCACAAGCAACAAAAGCGCCAGCGTCAGGAGTACAAACCTGTTGTTAAAAAAGTAGAAGAACAACCTGCTGAAGGCGGTTCAGAAGCGTAGTAAGCCTGCACAAAAAAATGCAGCCCCGTTAACCATTAAACTGTTAACAGGGCTTTTTTTATTTTCTTACCATTCTTTAGCTGAACAATATAGTTTTGTACACCAATGAAACCAATGCCCGTTCAACAATATATTCATATAGGCAAAATTGTGGCCACTTTTGGCACTAACGGACAGGTAATTGTGCAGCATGTACTGGGAAAAAAAACAGCATTGAAAGGCATTAAAGCCCTATTTATAGAACAAAATAAGAACAGTTATCTGCCTTATTTTGTAGAAACCGCCAAACCCAAAAATACCGAAGAAACCTTTGTGCAATTAGAAGGGGTAGGCAGTAAAGAAGCAGCCCACCGTTTTTTAAACAAAAATGTATGGTTGCCGGAAGCCGAGGCCACTGCATTAATGGATACCCATGCACCCATTGCTTTATTGGGATATACCATTGTAGAAAATCAAAAAAAACTGGGTACCATAGAGGAAGTGATAACGCAACCACATCAGGTATTGGTACGCATTACTTTAGAAGGAAAAGAAGTACTGATACCCCTGCATGAAGAAACCCTGTTGAAAATAGACCGAAAAAGAAAAGAAGTTTGGGTAAACCTGCCCGAAGGTTTGTTAGCAATATATCTGTAAGCACATGGACAATCATGCATATCCTCCATTCTGTTTTAACATCACAGTAACCGATGCACATTTAGACCATCTGCAACATGTAAACAATATGGTGTATGTGCAATGGTTACAGGATGCTGCCTGCAATCACTGGATGCAAAAAGTACCCGAAACCCTGCACCGCGAAGTATTATGGGTAGTACGCCGCCATGAAATAGATTATTTAGCCGGCGCTTTTTTAGGTGACGAATTAGCCATAACTACCTGGCCCGGCAAACATACCGGTGTAACCTGGCAACGCCATTATACCATTGTGCGGTTGCGCAATAACCAAACTATTATTAAAGCCACCAGCATTTGGGCATTGGTACACCGTGCTAATTTTCGCCCAAGGCGGATAGATGAGGCTATTCTGCAGGTGTTGCGGTAGGAAAATGTATTTAAACTAAT
>JAKAKY010000040.1 GCA_021824365.1 Bacteroidota bacterium
ACTAAATTTTGGTTAAAACCGATTACTAAATTCCAGCGTGCCCCAAATTAATGCAAGGCCAAAGCCTATTAAAATTAAACCGGATATTTTATTGATGAGGTGAATGTTATGTGGGGTTAATTTTTGTCGTAGTTTTCCTGCTAATAAAACTTTGGCAATATCGGTACTTAGAACAAAGAATAAACAGGTACTAAACATAATGATGCGGTAACTGCGGGAAAGGTCAACCACCGAGGTGGCTATTACCAACCAAAACCCAAATACACCGGGGTTGAGCGTGTTCATAAAGTACCCGGAAAAAAAAGTTTTAACATAGTCGCGTTTACTCATGGCAATCATCTGACTTCCATCTTCATTAATTTTCACTTTTTTGAAGAAAAGCACAAATATGCCAATGGCAATGAGTAGTATACTGCCAACAACACCAATTTCTTTTTTAAAATCGAGCAGGTAACGAAATAGTTCTGTGAACAACTGGCTGATGAGTACCAGCGTAATATCGCTGGCGCTAACCCCTGCAACAAAAGTAAACCCACCTTTGTGGCCATTGTTAATGCTTTGTTTGATGATGGAAAAAATAACCGGGCCAACGGATATTGCCAGCATAATTCCCAAAACCAGTCCTTTTAAAAACGGTGCAATCATATCATAAAACTGGCTACTAAGATAATTCTTATTTACTGTGTGCCATTTGTGCTTTTAGGTATTCCTGCCAATCTTTTAACATATTGTCTTTTAATACCCTGGGAAATTTGTGTTGTCCGCCTACTCTTCCTTTTAATTGCATAAAGTCGAGAAACTGTTGTTCGCTTAAAACATCTACAAAAACCTCTTTTAGAGCGCTTCTGCGTTCAACCGCATAATCATCATTGAGTGCTTTCAGGTTTTCGTCAATACACTGTTTTAATGCATTGGGGTCAACAGGTTCATTACAGGCTATATACCAATGGTGTGCAAAAAAACTTTGATATGGAATGCCAGCTACGGTAAATTCAGGAATACAGATATTTAATTGTTCGCCGGCTAATTGAATGGCTTTATTCATATTGTCAACACTCAGGTGTTCGCCCACCAGGCTTAAAAAATGTTTGGTGCGGCCGGTAATAATAATTTCGCAACGGGTTTTATCAACAAACTTTATGGTATCACCAATTAAATAACGCCAGGTACCCGCATTCGTACTAATGAGCAAGGCATATTCTTTTCCTTCTTCCACTTCATGAATCATAAGGGTTTCGGGATTTTGCACCATATCGCTATTGCTGTCGAAGTTCTGTTTATTAAAAGGCACAAATTCCAGAAAAATATGTTCGTTGGTAACCAGGCGCATGCCTTTGGCGTGTTGCCGGTCCTGGTAAGCAATAAACCCTTCACTGGCTAAATAGGTTTCTATATATGTAATGGGCTTGCCTAATAATTTTTCAAACCCTTTTTTATAGGGTTCAAAGCTTACACCGCCGTGAACAAAAAAGGCAAGATTGGGCCACATTTCGTGTATGTTATTGAGCTGATATTTTTTGATAATCATCTCTATACACATTTGTATCCAGGCAGGCACACCTACAATAAAACCAATATCCCATTCGGGTGCTTTTTCTACTATTTCTTCTAATTTTTTATTCCAGTCGCGTTCTTTGGCAATTTTTTTACCCGGCTTATAAAAGGGTTGAAACCAAAGCGGTAATTTTTTGGTGGTAATGCCACTTAAATCACCGGCATAGTAGCCTAAATTTTTTTGTAAATCGGTGCTGCCACCGAGTGTTAACCAGCCTTTACCAATGGAGCTGAAAGGTATATTTTCGTAATTACGCAGGGTAAGTAATTGTTTTACCATCACCATTTTATTGCCTGCCAACAAATCGTTGGTAACAGGAATGTATTTGCTGGCGGCTTCTGAAGTGCCGGAAGAAAGGGCATAATATTTTATTTTTCCAGGCCAGCAAACATCGGGAATGCCATCTAAAGTTTTGTGCCACCAATCGCGGTAAATACTGCTATAATTAAAGGCAGGCACTTGTTGCCTGAATTTTTTGGCCGGGTTTTTACACAATAAAATTTCATCGAAACGGTAAAACTGACCAAATTCAGTAAAGCGGGCTTTACGTAATAATTTTTTTAAAACACGGATTTGCTGGCGTTCCGGACTGTTGGCAGGCAGGTGCAACGCTTTAGCAACAGATTTTGGCAAGTGTATATCAATGATAGCCATTAACGGGTATATAATTTATAGATTCATAAATATATCCATACAAGCCATTTCAACCGGGTTTGTATGCTGTAGGTTAAGGATTTTTGAACAGTGCATTCAGGTGCTGAAACATAAAGATAATATCATTTGGCCATTCATATTGCAGAGCATAGACTTCATCTGTTTTTTGTATCAGGGTTGGTGGCAAAGTTAGGGATTGGTTGCTATTACTGCCAAGCGTATTTATAACGCAAGGTTTTAATGGTGGTATTTGATGGTGATTGCCGGTATAACCAATCCAGGTTTTTTTACCGGTTAATACCTGCCATGCTTGGTATAATAACTGAGTGCCTTTTGCGCCTGCTAATAGTATAAACACACCACAACAATAAAAGCCAATGGCAAATAAAATATCCAAACACCGTTTCATTCTTCTTTGAGCAGGCAGGGCAATATTGTATTTTATTTCAGATGATAGTACGGCACCTTTCTCCGATCGCCCATCGCTACCAATAATATGATTGGTTTTGTTATTGAAAAAACGATAAAAATATTGACCGGGAATGGTTTGTATTTTTTCTATAATATAGGCGATGGACAAACCTTTTCCCCATCCAAAAATAATTGTGGAAGCAGGCAAATGATTCCATATATGGGCATCCGCATCTGTTATTTCTGCTGTTGTAATTATTGATAAATTGGAAGCATAATGTTCAGAATATTGTAAAAACTGTTGCAAAGCAGGCAATGTTTCCGGTGAACCAATGGCAATGGCCGACAGGTTGTTGGCATTATTGCCCATTAGCCATTTGAACGGCTGTAATAATTTGCGGAATAATAGTATGCCCAATAAACCCAAAACGCCAGATAACACCACCACCCCTCTCGAAAAACGAATTTGTTCGGGCAATAGGGCGTATAATGCCAATAATACCAATATGGCTAAAATGCCTGAACTGATTGTTTGCGAAGGTTTATATCGGCTATCATAAACTCCTCCCATCCATAAAATAGACGTAAAAACTAAGGCATACAAAACAAGGGCATAGGGCACAAAAAAAGTGTTAAATGGTATACCGTTATGAAATACATATTTCCAAAAAAACAATGCAAAAATATTGGCCAATATTAATAGGGTAAAATCAAAAAACACAATAGTATTGGCACGTAAAGGTTTTGTGATGAATGAAAAAAATGCACTAACCATAATAGCTGTTTGCAATAAAATGGCCATTAAAAATGCACGGCTGCCTTTATAATGCTTTTTTACAAAAACCTGCATGGCACCATAAAATTGTTGCACATGTTCCAAATAATCAGGTGGTTTGCTTTCCCCCTTAAAATGCAGAATGGTTACTTTTCCATTATAATAGTTTTGAAAGCCGGCCAGTTCAATTCTGTAACTTAAATCAATATCTTCTCCATACATAAAAAATTGTTCATCAAATCCCCCTGTAGTATCCAGTACCTGGTGGGAAACAAACATACAGGCGCCGGACAATACCGGTACACAATGAATTTCATTTTCAGATAAATGGCCCAACGCATACTGATTGAATACTGCAGATTTTGGAAATATGTCTGCCAATCTGCATAGTTTAAACAAGGCAGCAACAGGGGTAGGAAATGCACGTTTGCTCTCAGGCAAAAAATAACCGGCACCATCTATCATTTTTACCCCAATTGCACCACAGTTAGGATGCCGGTTAACAAACGCTAATATTTCTTTAAAAAAATGCTCGGGTATAAGTGTATCCGGATTTAAAAAAAGGATGAAATTTCCTGCGGCTGCTGTCAAACCCTTATTGTTGGCTTTAGCAAAGCCGGCGTTTTCATTTTGCAAAATCCACTTAATTGTTGGAAATAATGGTGGTAAATGGGTAGCGGTACCATCGGTAGAAGCGTTATCTACCACAATAATTTCTCCGTTAATACCCTGCATAGCTGTTTGCACAGCGCATAAACACTGTGCTAAAAAATAACGTACATTATAACTAACTATAATAACAGAAATGGTCATATTGCAGTAAAACAAGGTTTACTTGTAGTGTAAAAATAGGGTTTAGGCACATACTACCTGAATACGCTATCAAAATGTATGCAGGGTAGGTTATCTTTGTTGCATGTTAAAAGAAACACTACTTCAGGCAGCACAAGCCGGTGCACAAGTAATGAAAATGTATTTTGAACAACACTTTTCGGTAGCATTTAAAAATGAAGGCATGAACAATTTGGTAACCGAAGTAGATACCAAAAGTGAAGCGGCTATTATTGAAGTGATTAAAAAAACACACCCCACCCATGCTATTTTAAGTGAAGAAGCGGGGGCATTGGTGCAAGACTCTACATATAAATGGATTATTGACCCAATTGATGGTACCATTAATTATGCCAACGGCATTCCCATTTGCTGTGTAAGTATAGCGATTGAAAAAGATGGGCAAATGATTTTGGGCGCCGTGCTGAACCCGTTTATGAATGAATTGTTTGTGGCAGAAAAAGGCGAAGGTGCTACCCTAAACGGAAAGAGAATTGGCGTTAGCACAAAAGCAGTATTGCTAAACAGTTGCCTGGTTACGGGATTTCCTTATAGTTATATTGATACACCGAATGGCCCCATTCAGATTTTTGAAAAATTAATACGCAAGGGCGTACCCGTTAGAAGGCTGGGTAGTGCTGCAATCGATTTATGTTGGGTTGCTGCCGGACGGTTTGATGGGTTTTATGAACACAAACTCAATGCATGGGATAGTGCTGCCGGTTTTTTAATGGTAGAAGAAGCCGGGGGTAAGGTTACTGATTTTGCCGGTAACCCGTACAGTCCATACCAACCGCATATTATTGCTACCAATGGGGTAATACACGATGCTTTGCAACAAGTAGTAAATGGGGGCACTTTATAAAAATAACCAGAAAATGATATGGAAAACAGAACTGAAATTTCAGATTTAGGAGAATTTGGCCTGATAGAACATTTAACCAAAAATTTTGAAATACAAAATGCATCTACCATTGTTGGCGTGGGCGATGATGCTGCTGTAATTGATCATTTCGGAAAACAAACGGTTATTACCACCGATTTGTTGTTAGATGGTGTACATTTTGATTTGATGTATACCCCATTAAAACATTTAGGTTACAAAAGTATTGTTGCAAACCTGAGCGATATTTATGCCATGAATGCACAACCTACACAGGTTACGGTAAGTATAGGGGTAAGTAACCGGTTTAGTGTAGAAGCGTTGAATGAATTGTATGAGGGCATTTATGCAGCTTGTGAAAAATATGGAGTTGATTTAGTAGGTGGCGATACCTCTACTTCTAAAAAAGGAATGGTGATATCTGTTACCGCCATTGGCGAGGTAGTGCCGGATAAATTTGTAAAAAGAAGTACTGCACAGAAAGGCGATTTGATTTGTGTAAGTGGCGATTTGGGGGGTGCTTTTCTTGGCTTAACGCTAATGGAAAGAGAAAAGAAAATATTTTTAGAAAATCCACAAATACAACCCAATCTGGAAGGCGAAGATTATATTGTAGAACGCTTATTAAAACCTGAAGCACGCCGCGATATCATTGCATTCTTTGAAAAAAGCAATATAACACCTACGGCCATGATGGATATTAGTGATGGATTAAGTAGCGAAGTGTTGCATTTGTGCAAACAAAGCCATTTAGGTTGCAGGTTGTATGAAGATAAGTTGCCTATACATGAACGCTCCCGTGCCGCTGCATTCAAATTTGGCTTAGACCCGACCGTTTGTGCGCTGAATGGTGGCGAAGATTATGAGTTAGTTTTTACGCTGAAGCAGGAGGATTATGAAGCCATTACCATTAACGAAGAAATTGCTGTAGTAGGGTATATGACTGACCCTGAAGAAGGAAAGAAATTGATTAGTCGCGGTGGAAGCCTATACGATATTACTGCACAAGGTTGGAATGCCTTTCATGGGTAAGCAGGGCTACATACAAAAAGGGGACTATATTCTCCGGAATATACCCATTCAATGCATACTGGCAGTAGTACTACTGCAAGCCTGCACCGTTAGTAAGTATATTCCACAACAAAAAATACCCTCGCAACATTTACAAAAAGATGTGGCTGTTTTGAAAAAAATATTGCAACAAAATCATCCGGGATTATATTGGTATGCTAATAAAACCACCATTGATTCGGCATTTGCTGCATTGCAAATAGCTGCAAACGATTCATTAACCGAGCTGAATTTTCATAACAAAGTAGCGCAAATGGTGGCTGCTATTGAGTGTGGCCATACTGCCGTACGTTTTTCTAAATCATATATTCATTATTTGATGCAGAACCGTTTCCCGATGTTTCCTCTTTATTTTTATAATTCGGGAAACCATTTGTATATATTTAAAAATATGCATGCAAAAGATACGCTGCTTATGAAAGGAATGGAGGTATTGGCCATCAATCAATTTTCTGCAGCACAAATTATCGATTCCCTTTATCAATTTATCAGCGCCGATGCCAATAATCCCTATTTTAAAGCACAGGTTATCAGCAATAATTTTCCCGCCTGGTATCGGTTGGTATTTGGGTTAGATTCGGTTTATCATATTCAATACATAGACACGACCGGAGTAAAAAAAGCCATCAGCCTGAAAAATTATGCGCCTGAAAAAGATACGAGTGTCATTCATCCCGCTACAGTACGACACAACAAGGCTTATCCGTTACCTGCTAAAAAAATTTCAGCCATACAATTAAAGCGTTTATTGCAAATAGATACTTTACACAAGCTTGCTTATATGCACGTAAGCAGTTTTAGTGGTGGCCGATTAAGAGGCTTTTTTCGCCGTTCTTTCCGAACATTGCGCCAAAAAAATATTCCAAACTTAATGGTAGATGTAAGAGGCAATGGTGGCGGCAATGTGAATAAGTCGGTGTTGCTCACCAAATACTTAATACGGCAACCATTTAAAGTGGCCGACACGGCGGTATCCTTACACAAAACCATGTGGGATAAGCGTTACATCGTTCCATGGTGGTTGTATTGGTTTCCGATGCAGTTTGGCTCTGTAAGAGGAGCCGATGGTTTTTTTCATGCCAGCCGTATCGAAAACCATGTGTATCATCCCAAAAACAAAAACCATTATAATGGTCAGATTTATGTGTTGCAAGATGGGTATACATTTTCTGCCGCTGCCATGTTCACCGCTGCATTAAAAGGACAGCAAAATGTATTGATTGCCGGAACGCCTTCCGGTGGGGCTTATTATGGTAACAATGCATTGTTTTTGCCGCACATTCAATTACCTAATTCTAAACTGCGCATCACATTGCCCATGTATCGGGTTGTATTAGATAGGGCAAGACTCAAAAATGGCAAAGGTGTTTTACCCGATATATGGGCAAAACCGCAGTATCACCACCATTTAACCCTGCCGCCAAATGCTTTGCAGCAGGTAATAGGGCAGATTGTACAAAATAATCAATTGAAGTAAACCCTGCTACTTTGCATACCCATAATGGGTGATATCTATCTTCAAATTTTAGCTTTTTGTTGATGCAGAAAGCAAAAAAATCAATTGTTTTTTATTATATTGTGAACACACCACTACATCCTGAAATTAATTTTTTTATTACTGCATTGCTGCAATTGGTTAGCATTTGTTGAATGGTAAAATGTTATTTGCATGTTTTTGAATAAAGAAGTGTTCATTAAAAAAAGAATTGAACTAAGAATAGACCGGGTTATCCAATATTTACAGGAATCACGCCGCTGGGTGGTACAATGGTATTATGGTTATGCACTGGTTGGAATTATTGCTGCCGGATTACTGCCCATTTTATTACCATTAATGGTAGCAGATTTATCGCATCAATTAAGTTGGGTGGGTATTGTTTTAGGCGCTTACAATTTGGGATTACTGTGTTCATTTATTTGGGGGCGATTGGCTGATAAGTACCAGATACACCGCCTTTTATTTTTTTCAGGGATAGTGCTATTGATGTTGGTAGGAATAAGTATTACCTATTTTAATGCATTGTGGATTTGGATGTTGCTGGCTTTTTTGGCTGGCGCCTCTGTTGCGGCAACTACAACCGTTGCCACACTTTTTGTGGTAGAGTTTAATCCGCAGAAAGAATGGGAAGCCCGCATTGCATGGTTACAAACCTTTTATAGGGTTGGCCAGGTAATGGGTTTATTAATGGCCAGTGCTGTTGTAATAAATATACGCGTAGGCTTTATTGCAGCTGCCAGTATCTTAATACCGGCACTGCTGATAGTTAGAAAAACTATTCCAAAACAGGAAGTACCACATATTTCATTAACTGCATTGAAAGAAAAATTACTCAAAATAACCGACATACACTATTTGGGCTCTTTTGCCCGAATGGAAATGTATAGCAACACACTTCATTTTTCTTTTATTAAAATATATGAAACCATTGGCGCTATTAAAACCAAAACAACCACACCATTTGGACGCTTTATGGTTTCCTGGTTTTTGTTGTGTTTTGGCATTTCTTCTTTTTTTGCATATTTACCGGTAACCTTAAAACATGCTTATAATGTATCGCCATCATTAACCTCTTTAATATATGGAGTGTTTTCGGCGGCTGCTATAATTTTATATACGTATGGCGGAAAGCTATCTGCAAAATGGGGTAGCAATAAAGTTTACCGGGCTGCTTTGATGATGCGACTGGCAGGATTTGCCTTATTGTTCGGCGCTTTTTTTCTTCCTTTTGGAAAAGAATATGTGGCCATTCCGGGATTTATTGTATTGGTGATTACCTGGCCATTAATCAGTATTTCAGGCACAGATTTGGTTGTAAAACTATCGCCGTATAGTAAGGGAGCTACGATGGGTTTATTCAATGCTATTTTAGCTATTGCTTCGGTTATGGGCAGTTTTGTAAGTGCCCCTTTACAACATTATTTGGGTTATGCGTCTCTTTCGGGGATTGCAATACTTAGTTTTGGTGTTGCTTATTTAGTAGTTCGAAAAGTAAGTGTGCTGAAGGAAGGTTAACCCAATAACGTTTAAAATAATAACGTGTGGGCATTTGTGTTAATGGATGATGACACTATTATTTTGGTGGCAGGGCGGCTTGTTTTTCCAAAAAAGTTTTCCAGGCAATAGCCATTCTAATGTCGGCAAAGCTGATATCGGCATTTACCCGTTGTTTGATAGGAGTCATTCCTTTTCCTATTCCTTCTTCTGCTATTAACGGTAATAGGCTATTTAATTTTTGTTCGGGAAGGAAATCGGTAACAGGTAATTGGCCTTCTTCAACATAATGTGCCAAATGGGTTTGAATGGTTTGTGTAGTAAGTTGCCGTTCTTTGGCAATTGCTGATATGCTTATTCCTGATTGATACATTTCAAAACTAATCCGTTTGGTATCGGGTTTTGCTGCTTTGGGTGTTTTTTCTTTTCTTTCCTTTTTCTCTTTCAACTGGTGCATCTTTGAGGGCAAATCATGTTCATTACAATAGCGTTGAATAATATCTAAAAACAGCATGCCAAATTGTTCGGCTTTAACATTGCCAAATCCGCTGATTTTTTTTAAATTACTCAGCGTTTGCGGAAGGTATTGCGACATTTCATACAAACTATTGCTGCCGGCAACCATATAAATGGGTAGATTTTTGCTTTCGCAAAGGCTATCACGTTGTGCTTTTAATAATTTATACAAACCTGCATTGGGTATTACTTTATGCGGATTTTCTGTTGCCGTTGCATAAGCATTGATGGAGAAGAAAGGAGCGGTAAACTTATTTTTCTTTTGTAAAAATTCATCCACAAAAAACCCATTACTACACAATTGTAATTGATATTGCTGTTGTGCCAATTGTACATATAAATCTTTCATTAATTCATTGTAATGCAGAGCTTGCAATTTGCTGTCTGTGCTAACCGGTGATGTTTCAATAAATTGCAGCAACTTTCCAATTTCTTTGTCAAAATACACCGCAGCCTGCTGTATTCTTGTTTGTAAAGCAGGAATCGTTTCCGGCAATACATCTTCCTGAAAAAATTGTAATAATTGCAGATTAAATTTTTTACTAACTTCTATCAAGGCGTCCATCTTCTCTCCGATATTTTGTATAAAACCGAAGGCATTATCACTGAAAGTTGTTTGATGTGCTGCAATTAAATGTGATAATTCCGAGCAGGTATCAGCGATCTTTTCAAATTGAAATATGGCGCAGATTGTTTTTTGTTGAAAAAGTTTTTGGGATTGTAACAGGGTGTGTGGCAAAGCTTCTGTTTTACAGCTCAAAGCAAAATGAACAATACGCTGATCGGTATGTAAACTGTTGGTGGTAATTCGGCTATGCAGCACAATGCCTTGCAGGTTGGTGCATCGGCTTAATGCTACATACACCTGTCCCGGGGCAAAAGCAGCACCGGCATCAATAATGGCTTTTTCAAAAGTAAGGCCCTGGCTTTTATGGATGGTAATAGCCCAGGCTAAACGCAACGGATATTGGGTAAATGAGCCGGCTGCTTCTTCTTCAATTTGTTGTTTTTGGGCATTGTGTACATAGCGAATATGTTCCCATCGGTGTTTTTTCACTTCAATTAAATCGGGTTCATGGGTACAACGAACAAAAATTTTACCTGCTTCTATTTTTTCAATAATGCCAATTTTGCCGTTGAAATATCGTTTGGCTTTATCGCCATCGTTTTTAATAAACATTACCTGTGCCCCCTCTTTTAATTGCAATGCCACATCGGCAGGATAGTTTTTTTCAGGAAAATCGGGTTCAATATCGGCTTGAAAGTTGCATAAAGGGGTAGGTAGTTTACTTAATTGTTGTGTATTAATCAAATCTGCTTTTTCGTTATGGGTAGTTAACATGATATACTCTTTTGTATCGGCGCTTTGGAAACTGGGCCGATAGCGTTCATGCAGCAATGCATATCCGTTATTGGTTAAACAATTATTGCGGATTTGGTTTAATAGTTCAATAAAATCAGCATCTTTTTGCCGGTATATTTTTTCTAATTCAATGTAGGCAGGAGGCGCAGCCTGAATAACCCTGCTACTAAAAAAATAAGGACTCTCATAATATTCCGATAAGATTTGCCATTCTTCCTGTTTAGCAACAGGCGGTAGTTGATATATATCTCCAATGAATAAAAGTTGAACGCCGCCAAATGGTTCCTGATGTCTTTTTCTAAAATGACGTAATACAGTATCAATGGAATCGAGTATATCGGCCCGAACCATGCTAATTTCATCAATAATGAGCAGCTCCAGTTCGTTTAAAATATTTCTTCTTTCTGAATTTAGTTTGATCCGGCCTAATAAATAATGGCGGTCCATCATTTCCGGCGAAGTATTATTATTTTCTCCTTGAAAATAATTTTTTGTATTGGTTTCAGGAATAAATGGGCTAAAGGGTAATTGAAAAAAAGAATGGATGGTAACGCCGCCGGCATTAATGGCGGCCACACCGGTTGGTGCAACCACCGCTAATTGTTTAAGCGAGTATTCTTTTATATATTTTAAAAAAGTAGTTTTACCCGTACCTGCTTTGCCTGTTAAAAAAACAGAACGGTTGGTATATTGAATAAAATCGGCCGCTAATTGAAAGGCCGGATTGGAAGTATCTGTTACCATGGGGGAATAAAGATAATTGGATACAATTTGTTGACAAAACGAAGTTGGAAGCTATTGTTGCAAGAATGGAAAATGCAATTTGTTATCAAATAGTTGATACTTATATCCGGTATTTTACCCGGTACATATCCTGCCTAATTTTACCTGCTTTTTTTATATAATATTTTTACCTGCTACATTTAATATGTGATTTTATCTGTTACAAATAACAGGTGTTTTAATTAATAAATTTACCAGCAATTTTTACTGAGTAATTATACCTGTTACATGTACCTGATAAAAGTAGCCGCAACATTCAACACCTAATAGCAAACCCCTTCTGTTCTGATGCTTGTTGTAGACCTGCCTTATTACACGGTAAACATAAATTTGGGCGGTTTGATGGCAATCAGCCATATTGGGCACTACTGAAGCCTGATTAAAAATGCCGGTAATTTTTACTCATAGCATTCCATACAATTATTGGTTCGGGTAGTTGCAGGGAAAGGATAGATGTACTTTCCCTGCTTAGTTTCCCTAACCGAAGCCTGCATTAGGCTTTAGCCCCATGCTTTTCCCCCAACATCAATATTTCATTTACCTGCACTTCGGTAATGTATTTTTTATTTCCCTCTTTGTCGTTATATGAACGAGATACTAATTTACCTTCCAGCGCCACCTCACTGCCTTTTTGCAAATATTTTTCGGCAATTTCGGCTACCTTACCCCAGGCCACTATATTGTGCCATTGGGTGTCGGTTACTTTTTCTCCTTTCATGTTCCGATAGGTTTCGTTGGTTGCAATACTAAACCGGGCCATTTTTTTACCGCCGTCTAAATTTTTAACTTCCGGTGCATTACCCAGGTTTCCGATTAACTGAACTTTGTTTTTTAAAGCGTACATAGTTTTACAATTTGTGCTGTGTTGGTTACAGCGATGATGAATTTTGTTTATTTCTATTTAAGCCGGGCCGACGTCATTCCCGCTTCAACAACACAAAATTGAAAAAGCCGGAAAACCGGAGTCGGTTTTTAATTGTTTCTAATCGGATATAAATGTGTTTAAACGTTTGCACACAGATAAAAATTCGCTATATTGTAGCCTAAAATCCTTTGCTGATGTCGTTATCCACTCCCGTAAAAATCTGTTTGTGTTGTGGGAAGCCGGTAAAAGGCCGGGCCGATAAAAAATTTTGTGATGATGCCTGCCGCAACACGTATAACAATGAAATAAAGGCCAAAAGCCATTACAGCAGTTATGTACGCAACATCAATAATAGCCTGCTGAAGAACCGGAAAATATTGGAAGAACTGCTTCCGGATGAATTGGGTATGCTTAAACTACCTCAGGAAAAATTAGTACAAAAAGGTTTTTTGTTTACCTACCACACCCATACCTATACCAACAAAAAAGGCGATACCTATTTTTTTTGCTACGATTACGGTTATTTACCCTTAGAAAACAACTGGTATTTATTGGTGAAAAGAAAAGAGGGGTAGCCGGAAAAAAAGGCAATGAGGTGCATATTAAAATATAAACAAATGACGGAATAAAAGTATCCAATAGTGTCAACTTTTTTAGGACGAGTCAGATCTTTATCTTCCCAGAAAAATTGAAAAGATTGATTTCGAAGTTTTCTTATCTACAATTTTTAGCTACCTGGATAAGAAACGAAAAGTTACATTTACCTGTAAAACGTATTAAAGACATATTTGTATATAAATAAAAAAATTATTTGTTTATTTTTCAATAATTCTTTCTTGAAAAAAAGAAATTATTGACATTAATTGAAATAAGTAGTCTGTTAAAATTAAATTGTAGCTAATGAAGCGTGCAACTACGGTTTAATTAATTTCATTTTCATACTTTTATTTTAAATTTATCATTGTAAATATTTGTTATATGAATCCCGCTAATTCTTCCATTGATCCCTTTTTTACCCATGCCCAAAAATGGCAGGAGGAATTTATTCAATTAAGAAAAATAATACTTGACTGCAACCTAACTGAAACATTGAAATGGGGTTGTCCCTGTTACACTTATCAGCAAAAAAATATTGTTTTAATACATGGTTTTAAAAACTATTGCGCTTTGTTGTTGTTTAAGGGCGCTTTACTCAATGATCTGCATGGAATACTCATTCAACAAACCCCGAACGTTCAATCGCCACGCCAAATACGGTTTACCCATGTGCAGGAAATTAAACAGCTGGCGCCTGTTTTAAAAAAATATATCCATAACGCTATTGAAGTGGAAAAAGCCGGAAAGAAAGTGCAACACAAAACCATTGCCGATTATGCGGTTCCGGAAGAATTTGAACTACAACTCCAAAATAATCCGGCATTAAAAAAAGCGTTCAATGCATTAACACCCGGCAGGCAACGGCAGTATCTGTTTTATTTTGCCCAAGCCAAACAATCAGCCACACGCACCGCCAGAGTTGAAAAATACATTCCACAAATTTTGAATGGAAAGGGATTAGCTGATGTAAGCAGACTCTGAAAGATGCTGCAATACATTACTGCACTTATCAGGAAGAGTACTTTGAATAGAAAAACGACTACCAATAAAGGGCTTCCAAAATTTGTAATCACTTTTACGAAATTGCATGCTGTATGATAAACAAATGAAAATAAATATTTATAATAAACAATAAATTACTGTCGGCAAAGAAATTTTTCATCTTCTCGCTACAATCATTGATAATGAATTGCCTGATGCAGAAAGTAAAATTTGGCATGCCCACCCCGTTCGGTTTTTAGAAGGTAATCCAATTGTTGGTTACAGCAAACAAAAAGCAGGGATAAGGCTGATGTTTTGGAGTGGTGCAGATTTTGAAGAGAAAAATTTAAGTACAAGAGGCGGAAAATTTAAAGACGCCTCTATATGTTAGAAAGCTGTTTCGGAAATTAACCTTAATGATTTAAAATGCTGGTTGAAAAAATCCAGAGCCATTCAATGGGATTATAAAAACCTGGTAAAACGAAAAGGACAACTTGAACGACTTAAATAATACAATATGGCCTCTAATAAAATTACAGTCAAGGCAACCGTTTTGGTTAACAGCAAAAACGTATGGGAATACTACACCCATCCCGAACATATTACCCAATGGAACTTTGCAGACTCCTCCTGGCATTGTCCTGCTGCCTCCAACGATATGCGGGTAGGAGGAAAATATTTTGCCCGGATGGAGGCCAAAGACAGTAGTTTTGGTTTTGACTTTGAAGCGATTTATACAGATGTAACAAAAGGGGAAAAATTTGCTTACACATTTGGCGGACGGGAGGCAACTGTTGAATTTAACAGCATAGCTAACTAAACTGAAGTAATAGTAAGTTTTGAACCCGAAGCAGAAAACCCGGTTGAAATGCAGCAACAGGGATGACAGGCCATTTTAAACAATTTTAAAAAATATGCGGAAGAAAAAGTAATTACTTAAACTTCGTGATTGGTTTGCTAATCGCGATTATTTTAGATGTTGATTCAGCAATGGAAAATTAAAATAGCATGCATCAGAATCCACTCTTGCGGTAGCAATATAAAAGCATTAAAATGGTATTATCGGCAAAAGCAATTGGCGGCTAAAAAATAATCAAATTTTTTTATACAACGGTATAAAAATTCCCGGTTATGTATTATATTTAATCACGCTAAATTATTTACCATGCAAACGCTATTGGCTACCTCCAGAAAAATGTTATGCCTGCTGTTCCTGTTTCCTTTGCTACCCCATGCTCAGGTAATTCAAACAACCGGGAAAAATCTATCTGTTAATGAAGAAAGAATGGCAGGAATAGATGGTTTAATACAGAATTATATAAACCACCATTGGTTAAACGGTGCAGTTACATTAGTCGTTAAAGATAATCAGGTAGTACAATACAAAGCCTATGGCTATGCAGATGCGGCTGCAAAAAAATTAATGCAGCGTAACAGCTTGTTTCGAATAGCCTCACAAACCAAAGCCATTACTGCAGTAAGTATTATGCAGTTGTATGAACAGGGAAAGTTGTTGTTAGATGAACCGGTAAGTGATTTTATTCCTGCCTACAAAAACATGACTGTTTTAAAATCTTTCCATGAAAACGATACTACGTATACAACGGAACCTGCCAAAAAAGCCATCACCATTCGCGATTTATTAACCCATACTTCAGGCTTAGATTATCCGGGAATAGGTAGCGCAGCCATGAAAGCCATTTATGCAAAAGCAGGGATTATACCCGGTTTTGGTTTGGCAAAGAAAGGTGAAACTTTATTAGATGCCATGAATGTATTGGCAAAATTGCCATTGGTACATCAGCCGGGAGAAAAATGGAACTATGGATTGAATTATGATTTATTGGGCTGTTTGATTGAAGTAATTAGCGGTGAGCCATTAAATGAGTATTGCCGTAAAAACATTTTTGAACCCGTTGGCATGAAGGACACTTATTTTAATGTGCCGGAAGAAAAAGCTACCCGACTGGCAACTGTATATACGGAAGATTCTTTGCACAATGTTGTACTTTGGGAAAAATCTATGTTAGGCGTTGATCCCAATTATCCGTTAGAAAAGAAAATGTATTTTTCAGGCGGTGCTGATCTTACCTCTACAGCTATGGACTATGCTGCATTTTTACAGATGTTATTGAATGGCGGTACGTACAACGGTCATATATTGCTGTCGCCCCGAACAGTAGAAATGATGACGAGTAACCAATTGAATTTTAGCTTTAATGGTGAAAATGATTTTGGATTAGGTTTTGAAATTGTTTCAACGAAAGGTGCTGCCCATGGCCCCAGGAATAATGGCAGTTTTGCGTGGGGAGGTTTTTGGGGTTCTGCCTATTGGGCCGATCCGAAAGCACATTTAATTGGTATTATTATGACACAGCAAACACCTAACAACCATGCCGATATGATGCAAAAAGTGCAGGATATAATATATGCGTCGTTAAAAAATTAGAAAATGAATAATCGGCGGCTATAAAAAATGTCAATTTACCGAACCGCTTGTTATTCAAGTTTCCTAACATGGATTCAATTTGATGCAAAATGCCTTATATATACTTCACCAGGCCATTGATGCGGTTCAGCCTGCTACATTAGTTCAGAACTGTTTAAAGTTTAAACAAGGCTTGTTATTTGTGAACAAACACCAGTATGCTATACAACCCAATGGCAAAATATATGTATTAGCAGTTGGTAAAGCCGCCGCCGCAATGGCTGTTGCTGTTGAAAAAATATTGGGTAATCAAATTTCAGGTGGAATTGTGGTGACAAAGTACGGACATGGATTGCCGTTACAATCATTACAAATAATAGAAGCCGGACATCCTATACCTGATACACAAAGTGTAATAGCCGGTAAAGCCATTATTGATTTTTCTGCGCAACTATCTGAAAATGATATTATTATTTTGTTGTTATCAGGCGGCGCCTCGTCCTTGGTAGCTGATACACCGGGTTGCATTACTTTATCCGAACTACAGCAAACTTTTCAATTATTATTAAATTCAGGTGCAAATATTCATGAAATGAATACATTGCGCAAACACCTGAGTAAGATAAAAGGCGGACAATTAGCCCAATTACTGATGCCTGCAAGGATAATTACACTGGCTATTTCTGATGTAATGGGCGATGACCCTTCCGTAATTGGTTCAGGGCCCACTGTTCCTGATTCTTCTACTTTTTTGGATGCATGGACTATTGTACAGCAATACAGCTTGCAACAACGTATTCCTTTATCGGTACATCAATATTTGCAGAAAGGCCTGAATGATGTAATGGCAGAAACGCCGAAAATACATGATGCATGTTTTCAAAAAACGAATTACTATTTGCTGGGAAATAACGGTATGGCATTACAGTCGGCTAAACAAGCAGCAGAAAAGTTGGGCTATCATGCCATCATTGTTTCAAAACAGCTCAGCGGCGAGGCAAAAGAGGCAGGGGTGGCTATTGTGCGACAAGCTTTAG
>JAKAKY010000240.1 GCA_021824365.1 Bacteroidota bacterium
AATCCTGTATCTGGTGTGTTGGTATGTTGGTCTCTTATTCTAATTGAATCCGGCCTTAGTTCCGGAATATTGGTTATTTCAAAAAAAGGCTTATCAAGGTTTAATTGATTAACAGAAAAAATTCCTTTGTTTAAATTGATATTATCTGCATCTAATAAAAGTGAGTTTAGTTTGGCGGTCATTCGTTCACCACGCCATGCATCATTTTTAATGAACCGGATATTATTGAATTCAAGTTTTTTTAAATTTAGTGTTATTCCTTTTTTTGAGTTGGTTGATGGAGGATTGGCGAAATGATCAATAATATATTGAAAATTCCACACACTGTCTTTTCGCTGCAATTTTATAACGGCATCATCTAAGCCAATGTATTTTAAATCGGTTGAATCTTTTAAGAAGAACCAGTCTGTTATTCTCAGCTTTAAAGTACCTGCATACAATAAAGTATCTTTTTGCTGGTCGCGTATTAACGTTCCGTCTAAATTCAGTTTATTAAAAAGTGTAATATTTATTTTTTTAATACTTACTTCTGTACCCAAGGATTTTGATAGTTTTTTTGTAGCTATACCGATTAACCAGTTTTGAACAAAGGTTGTTTGTATGGCAATAAAAGCCAATAAAAAAACTGCAATTAAAATGAATACAAAACGTCTTAATATGGTGAGTGTTCTTTTCAGGCCAAAAGATTTAGAATTGAAAATTAATCAATCAACACAATATTCCAAATACAGTACCAAAACTAAGGTTTCTATATGCATTATTGCGGCGAAATTATAAGGAAGTTGTTAAGGTTTTTATTCCTGCACAAGTTGTTGCAGTTGTGGAAAGGTGATATCTGAAAAATCGCTCATAATTTTATTGGCAGCAACCAATTCATGGGCTGAATGGGTGGTAGTTAATGCAACTACCTTTAATCCTGCGGTTTTAGCAGAAATAATACCAGCTACTGCATCTTCAAAAGCAATGCAACGACGGGCAGGTAAACTCAATTCAATAGCTGCTTTTTCATAAATTTCAGGATGCGGTTTACCATGTGTAATATGTGCAGAATAAATGATGTTTTTGAAATAATGACGAATGGGCAGGTGTTGCAGCATAAAATCTATATTATCTTTTATTCCGGATGTAGCAATTACCATAGGTATAGCATGTATGCTTAAGGTTTCTAATAGTTGTAATAGCCCTGCTACCGGTTGAATATGTGGAGCATAAATCTCCCGATAAATAGCCTCCTTCTCATTGGTGTATTTTTTTATATCTGTATCCTTTAGTTGCGGTCCGAAAATATATTTTAAAACATCTGCATTTGTTTTGCCGTTGAAATGCTGTAAATATTCCGCTTTGGTGAGTGGCGGCATATTTCTTTTTTGATAGAAAGTTTGCCAGGATTGAATGTGATAATCATTGTTATTGATGAGTGTTCCATCTAAGTCGAATGCTACGCCAAATAATGGTGCCATATGGAAGGTTAGTGAATGAAAAAATATGATGATTAGAAAAATTTGTTAATATCAGCTAATACTTAAAAACCTGCCACAGCATCATCGCCACGGGTATCAGCTGCTGTTTCTCTTGCACCATTCCGTAATATTTTAATAATTTCTGTTCTGCCAATGGGTCCCCGTTGTTGAATGGCATAGCCCATGGCTTCTAAACCTGCGATGGTGTTTTTAGGGAAGTTGGGCTCTACAAAAATGACATCAGGTAACCATTGGTGATGAAATTTAGGTGCGGCAATGGCCTGCTCTGCACTCATATTGAAAATAAGTACATCTGCCAATGTTTGAAATACGGAGGTAGGAATGGTTGTGCCACCAGGTGTGCCACAAACCATAAATGGTGCATTGTTTTTTAATACAATGGTTGGTGCCATTGAACTGAGCATGCGTTTGCCTGGTTGTATGGCATTGGCTTCGCCGCCAACTGCGCCAAACATGTTGGGTACACCGGGCTTTACACTAAAATCATCCATTTCATTGTTGAGGAAAAATCCGGCACCACCCACTACAGTTCTACTTCCATACCATCCATTCAATGTAGTAGTAATACTTACCATATTGCCTTCTGCATCCATAATGCTGATATGTGTGGTTTCTTCGTGTTCAGGTATTTGCCCTTCTTTAATTTGTTGGCTGGGTGTTGGCTTTGTGCTATCATAATTCGCCATGCGTTGCGCAATGTAGGCAACGCTGGTAAGGGTTTTTAGTGGCACTTTCCAAAAATCCGGGTCGCCCATATAAGCAGCACGATCGGCAAAAGCCCTGCGCTCAGCTTCTACCATTAATTGCACCATTTTAACCGATTCAAATCCATAAGCTAACAATGGTTTATGGGCAATCATTTTCATTAGTTGTTCTACTATAATTCCCCCACTACTGGGCGGAGGCATACCGAGAATGGTAAAATCATTAAAATTAAATGTTAGTGCAGTTCGTTTATCGGCTTTGGATTTTTTTAAATCATCTAAGGTAATAATGCCTTTGCCACGTTGCATTTCGGCTGCTATGAGTTGGGCTGTTTTTCCTTCATAAAATCCTTTTGCACCATTTTTGCTAATGCGCATCAGTGTTTTAGCCAGGTCTTTTTGTATCAATGTATCTCCTTCTTTCCAGGGTATTGCCTTTACAAAGGCATTGGGTTTGGTATTGTAGCGTATAAATTCAGCTTTGGTAGCATTTAACAGATGGGCCTCTTTTGCCGTAATTACAAATCCATGTTCGGCTAAAGCAATGGCTGGTGCAATGAGTTGTTGAAAGGGTAATTTGGCATATTTGTACATGGCAAAAATACCGGCTATGCTGCCCGGAATGCCACTGGCTAAATGTCCATCCTGCGATAAATGCATATCAGGGTTGCCGTTTTTATCTAAATACATATCTCTCGATGCTTTAGAAGATGCTGTTTCCCTAAAATCTAATGCAATATTTTCGCCATTGGTTTTTCTGGCTACCATAAATCCGCCTCCGCCAATATTGCCTGCTTCGGGAAATACTACGGCTAAAGCTAACTGTGTTGCAATAGCTGCATCAAAGGCATTGCCACCTTTTTGCATCATGGCGGCCCCAATCATACTGGCTAAAGGATGCGCACTGGCAACTGATGCATGTTGAAAAGTGGCTGATTTTAGAATGGTATAATGAAAAGGATCAATGGATTTACCCGAACCTAACCAATCATTTTGAGCAGATAGTGGATGGGATAAACCCAGAAGTACGATTAATAAAATATAAAAAATAGAAAATCTGTTTTTGCTGATTGTAGTTAGGCAGGATGGTAAATACATAACCGTTATTTTGTGTACGATGATTTATTGCAGCAATTTACAGATTATTTATTCAACCTGCTCTTTTCAATAAAGCAGATTTTGTGTAGCTACTATCACATTCAAAGTGGGTATAATCGCTATTTCCCGGCTTATGTGGAGAGCCCCCCTCAAAAAGTACAACCGAATCAGGCTGTATCAGACTAATTCGGTTGTAGGGTTCAATATATTTTTAGAATTTAAAACCAATGGTAGCTACAATGTTGCCTAAATTACCGGTTTGTATGGCATAGGTATTGGGCTTGTCATTAAGATAGTATGGGAAGTTGGCATCTTTTACAAAAGTGTACACATAGGTTAAATCAATAAACATACCATGGTTTCTGTAACCAATACCACCACTGGTTACAATTCTGTTGGCTTTAACCTCAGATGCGGCATAAGGACTACCATAATAGGCGGCGCCAAGACGGAACATCCAGGGGTCGAATTTTAATTCGCCCCCTATACGGGCATTGATATTGCCTTTATAATAATTTTTTACGGTACTGTTTAACCGGCTATAGTAATCAATACTCGATTGGCCAGCATTGGCAGCAGCTCTAAAACGGGCA
>JAKAKY010000241.1 GCA_021824365.1 Bacteroidota bacterium
CATTTGGGTAATCAATGATGGCAATGCGATTGAAACTATTACCCACCTGTTTGCAGAACACGTTCCGGTAACCTATATTGCTGATGGGCACCACCGTGCAGCATCTGCAGCAAAAGTCAGACAGTCTTTCAACGGTAAAATACCTGAATCGGCCAATTATTTTCTAACCACCCTATTTCCCGCCAATCAGTTATCCATTATGGATTATAACCGGTTAATAGCCGACTTAAACGGACATACTGTAGAAAGTTTATTAGCCGCATTAGCCAACAATTTCACTGTTCAGTTAATGGATGAAAAAGCAGTAAAACCAACTGTGCCACACGAAATGGGGATGTACCTCAATGGTAAATGGTATCATTTAATGGCTAAACCCGACAGTTTTGAAACCGACCCCATTGGCATATTAGATGTTAGCATTTTGCAAAAAAATATTTTAAAGCCGATATTCAATATTGTTGACCAACGCACCGATAAAAGAATTGATTTTGTGGGTGGCATCAGGGGTATGGCAGCTTTAGAAAGCCACGTAAACAGCGGCGAAATGAAAGTGGCATTCAGTTTATTTCCGGTAAATATGGAACAATTATTTACCATTGCAGATACCAATAATGTAATGCCGCCTAAAAGCACCTGGTTTGAACCAAAATTACGCGATGGTTTATTAACACATTTAATTTATGAATAAGTGTATTTTCGCCAAAGCCAGAAATGTAATATTATGAAACGTGTTGCTTTACTTTATTTTTTTGGATTATTAGGAATAATGGCAATGGCGCAAACACAGGATGCTGCCCAATTGTATAAAGATGGCAAGCAATTGCTGCAACAGGGCGATTATGATAATGCAGTAATGGTATTGAATAATGCGCTACAGCAAGACCCCAACAACTTAGATATTCAAAAAGATTTAGCGTTCGCCAATTTCCTGAATAGAGATTACACCAGTGCTATTAATGTGGGCAAAAAAATAATAGCACAACCCGGCGCCGATGAACAGGCCTATCAAATTTTAGGCATGTGTTATAAAGCCATTGCAGAATACAAAGAAGCAGGCAGTTTATATGAAAAAGGCATCAAAAAATTTCCTAATAGTGGTGTTTTATACAACGAATATGGCGAAATGCAGGCCATGAATAAAACATTAGACAAAGCGATTCAATATTGGGAAAAGGGCATTGAGGTAGACCCCAACTACAGCAGCAACTATTACAATGCAGCCATGTATTATGCACAAAACAATGATAACTTGTTATGGGTAATGTATTATGGCGAAATTTTTATTAATCTGGAAAGCTATACCACCCGCACTGCCGGCATGAAAAGCACCCTTTTAGAGGCTTACAAAAAATTATATATGCAATACAAACCTGAACAATGGAGCAGCGGATACAAAAAAACACCTTTTGCATTAGCCTTTTTTCAGGTATTGAAAAATAGTATTTATCAAATTGCCACAGGTGTAACACCCGATAATTTAATGGCGGTAAGAGCCCGCTTTATTTTAGACTGGTATAATAGCGGCTTAAATCAACAGTTCCCTTCCCGATTGTTTGATCAGTGGCAATATTTTTTAAGAGATGGTATATTTGAAGCCTATAACCAATGGATATTTGGCGCAGCAGCCAGCCCGTCGCAATACCAAAACTGGGTGCAGGCACATGCCACACAAGCAGATGCATTTAAACAATATCAGGCAAGCCGAATTTTTAAAATTCCCTTAGGTCAGTACTATCATCAATAGTAAAAACATCTACTTATTGTTCAATCAGTTTTAACGGTAACTGCCCCATTCCTTTTTTTTAATTAACGATGTTTGCTTAATTTGTATCGTGTTTCATCTTCAACACATTGCAAACGCAATTTTTTAGTTTATAACGATTGCCAATATGATAACACCCAAAAGATTATTTGACGTAACAGACCACCAGTTGCAACATTTTCCGAAAGAAACCATGCTGGCTGCTAAAGAAAATGGGCAATGGCGCAGTTACAGTACACAGTATGTACAACAAACTGCCCTGCAGTTAAGTGCAGGGCTTCTTTCGTTCGGCATTAGCGGAAATAATTTTACCCCTGAGGGCAGTGATAAGGTTGCTATCATCAGTAATAACCGGCCCGAGTGGATTATCACCGATTTAGCCGTTCAGCAAACAGGTGCCATTTTAGTACCGCTTTATCCCACTACCAATCCATTAGAAATTGAGTTTATACTGAATGATTCAAAAGTTACAACCATCTTTATCAGTAGTGTTGATTTACTTGAAAAAATTCAAAGCATACAAGCCAACATTCCCACTTTAAAAAATATTTTCACTTTTAATAAAATAGAAGGCGCCAGACATTGGAGTGAATTATTATTGCAGGATGAAGTTACTTTACAACAAATACAAAATATTCGCACACAAATACCTGCATCACATTTGGCCACCATTATTTATACTTCCGGAACCACCGGCACACCCAAGGGGGTAATGTTGAGCCATACCAATATTTACAGCAATGTAATGTTCAGTAAAGAAAGTTTTCCTTTTGAAGATGCCCCACAAACTAAAGTGTTGAGTTTTTTACCGCTCAATCACATATTTGAAAAAACTGTTACGTACATTTACCTGTATAGTGGAATTTCTATTTACTATGCCGAAAGTTTAGAAACCATTGGTGATAATTTAAAAGAAGTGCAACCCGATGGATTTACAACGGTACCGCGTTTGCTTGAGAAAGTTTTTGAAAAGATTATGCTTACCGGCAATCAGTTAACCGGAATAAAACGCTGGTTGTTTTTCTGGGCAGTATCATTAGGTACACAGTATGATAATAGAATGAATAAAGGTTTTTGGTATAATACACAATTAGCTTTAGCCAACCGGTTAATTTTTAATAAATGGCGAGCTGCTTTGGGAGGCAATGTGCAATACATTGTTACAGGCGGGGCTGCCTGTCAGGTTAAATTATTACGCATATTTAATGCTGCTAAAATTCCGGTATATGAAGGATATGGGCCTACAGAAAACAGTCCGGTAATTTGTGTAAACAGAAAAGCCGCAGGTGGTATGAAGTTTGGCACCGTTGGCCCACCCATTAATGGTATTGAATTAAAATTAGCCGATGACGGAGAAATTCTCGTAACAGGACCATGTGTAATGGTAGGTTATTATAAACGTCCTGATTTAACTGCAGAAACCATTATTGATGGCTGGTTACATACAGGCGATATTGGCGTATGGGAGGATGGTATCTTTTTAAAGATTACCGACCGCAAAAAAGAATTATTTAAAACCAGTGGTGGTAAATATGTGGCGCCACAACCCATCGAAAATAAATTAAAAGAAAATGCTTTTATTGAACAAGTATTGGTGGTAGGCCCGGAAAGAAAATTTGTAGGCGCACTGATTGTTCCCTCCTTCAGTACCCTGCAATCATGGATGAAAGAAAACAATATACCTTTTATTACCCATCAGGCAGCAATTGAAAATGCCAAAGTACTGGCGCATTATCAAAAAATTATTGATAAGTACAACCAGTTATTTAACCACGTTGAGCAAATTAAAAAATTTAGATTACTACCTGTTGAATGGAGTATTGAAACCGGCGAAATGACGCCAAAAATGAGCCTGCGCAGAAAAATCATCATGGAAAAATACGCTGCAGACATTGAAAAAATTTATGTGGAAAACAACAATTAAATTATTTTACAACAACCACTTTTTACCATTAAAAATTAGACTTATGTTTCGTAACATTGGATTCATTGCCATTATAGGATTTTTTTTGACAGCCTGCTCCTCTAACAACACTAAAAAAATAATAATTGTAGCCACCGGCGATATTAATGTAAATATGGATACCAA
>JAKAKY010000242.1 GCA_021824365.1 Bacteroidota bacterium
AATAGTCCCAACTTGCTTTCTTATTTAATTATTAAACTAATTTTAAATATACATAAACCCGGCGCTTTACGGTATAATGATGCTTCCGTCGATTATTTAACATCAGGTGTACATATAGATAATGTTTTGGTATATGGCCAAAAAATAGAATGGGATGATCCCAATTATCACAGTACCGGGCAGGCATAATAAAAAAAGCCTGTGTTCATGTAAAAAGAACACAGGCTTTTCTAATATCATGAATTTTTAGGCCCTTTTTTTAGCAGCCTTTTTTGTTTTAGCACCAATTGAAGCCAGAACAGCATCAATAGCTTTTGAAAATGCTGCCAATGTAATGGCGTCAGTATAACGTTCATCATTCAGGAAAAATGCAGGCACTTCTTTTACGCCTTTTTGCTGGCCAAAACTAATATCCCCACGAACCTGCCAGCCAAAAGTAGAGTTCATTAAATCATCTAAAAACACCTTACTGGTAACACCGGCTTCTCTGGCATACGATTTTAATGTAATAGTACCCAAATTATGCCTGTTTTGAAATAGTAAATTATGCATGGGCCAAAATTTACCTTCTTGTCCCGCTGCAATTGCTGCTTCGCCCGCTTTTAAAGCACGTTGGTGAATATTGGTTAAAGGGAAGTGACGAAAATTTAATCTTACCTCATCCGGATATTTTTCCAATATCTGTTTTACTACTTCATTTGCTGCAGCACAAGCATCGCTCTCATAATCACCAAACATCATTAAAGTTACAGGTGCAGTGTCCTTACCTACATATATATCTTTTGGTTCAATAATTACCAGAACCTCTTTAGGTTTCATTGCCATTTTACACAATTTAAACGATAAAAAATGAATTAAATACAGTTTATTTTACTGAATTTTGGGCGCAAAGTAGCATAATTAACGCAAAAATAATCAAATAGTATTTTTATTTATTATAACTATTCATTTCTAAATACTACTACCCCATCAAAAACGTCTGCTAATACAGGCTTTAATTTATCTACTTCACCGGCCAATATTTTCTTACTTAATTGATTGACAATAGCCTTTTGAATTAAGCGCTTTAATGGTCTGGCGCCAAATTGAGGGTCAAACCCATTTTCAGATAAATAATCAATCAAATAATCGCTAAAATCAATGTGTATGTCATTAGCAGCTACCAATTTTTGTAAATTATTTAACTGAATGTTTACAATTCCTTTAATATCCTTCTTCATTAAAGGCTGGAACATAATCACCTCATCTACCCTATTTAAAAATTCAGGACGAATGGTTTGCTTCAACAGGTTTAATACTTCCACCTTTGTTTTTTCAACTACTTCTTCTTTATTTTTTTCGGTAACATTTTCAAAAGCATCCTGAATAATCTGGCTACCCATATTACTGGTCATGATGATGATGGTATTTTTGAAATTAACGGTACGGCCTTTATTATCGGTTAACCGGCCATCATCTAACACTTGTAACAATACATTAAACACATCGGGATGTGCTTTTTCAATTTCATCCAACAATACAACGGAATAAGGTTTTCGGCGAACGGATTCGGTTAATTGTCCGCCTTCATCATAGCCAACATATCCCGGAGGTGCACCTACTAAACGAGAGACAGTATGTTTTTCCTGATATTCACTCATATCAATCCGGGTCATCATGTTTTCATCATCAAACAAATAATCAGCCAATGCTTTCGCTAATTCTGTTTTACCAACACCGGTAGTACCCAGGAAAATGAAAGAACCAATAGGCTTTTTAGGATCCTGTAATCCTGCACGACTTCTTCTAATTGCATCAGCAACCGCAGCTATGGCTTCATTTTGTCCAACAACCCGTTTATGCAATTCATCTTCCAAATTCAATAATTTCTCCCTTTCGCTTTGCAACATCTTCGTTAATGGAATTCCGGTGGCTTTAGCAACTGATTCGGCAATATCTTCTGCATCTACTTCTTCTTTCAATAATCTTTTTTCGGGCGAAACCTCGTCTAACTCTTTGGTTAATTGCACAATTTGTGCTTCCATTTCTTTTATTTTACCATAGCGTATTTCGGCTACTTTACCATAATCACCTTCCCGTTCAGCACGTTCTGCTTCCAATTTTAGTGATTCAATACCCGCTTTGGCATTTTGAATTTTTTCAACAATTTCTTTTTCCTGTTTCCACTTGGCTTTTAATGTATCGCGTTCCACACTCAACACAGAAATTTCCTGATTCAACTCTTTCAGTTTTGCCTCATCATCTTCCCGTTTAATGGCTTCTCGTTCTATTTCTAACTGCCGAATATTTCTTTCTAATTTATCTAATTCCTCGGGCATAGAATTCATTTCTAACCGCAATTTAGCGGCACTTTCATCAATCAAATCAATGGCTTTATCAGGCAAAAAACGATCGGTGATATATCGATTCGATAATTCAACTGCAGCAATAATAGCCTCATCTTTAATACGCACATGGTGATGGGTTTCGTACCTGTCTTTAATACCTCTCAGAATTGAAACAGCATCTTCCACACCTGGTTCATCTACCATCACTTTTTGAAAACGGCGTTCTAAAGCTTTATCTTTTTCAAAATATTTTTGATATTCATTTAAAGTTGTAGCGCCTATGGCCCTTAATTCGCCACGGGCTAAAGCCGGTTTTAATATATTGGCAGCATCCATGGCACCCTCGCCACCACCTGCACCAATCAGGGTATGAATTTCATCAATAAACAATATAATTTCTCCGTCACTCTCCGCCACTTCTTTTACAACCCCTTTTAGCCTTTCTTCAAACTCGCCCTTATATTTTGCACCGGCAATTAACTGCCCCATATCTAATGCATAAATAATTTTGCTTTTTAAATTTTCGGGAACATCCCCATTTACTATACGCATGGCTAAGCCTTCAGCAATGGCTGTTTTACCTACTCCCGGCTCGCCTACTAAAATGGGATTATTTTTTGAACGGCGCGATAAGATATGTAAGGTTCTTCTTATTTCTTCATCCCTTCCAATAACCGGATCCAACTTTCCATTCCCTGCTAATTCATTTAAGTTCCTGGCATATTTTTGAAGGGTATTGAATTGTTGCGATTGTGTTTGGGAGTTAACGGTAGCACCTTTACGTAATTCTTTTACTGCGGCTGCAAATCCTTTTTCTGTTAAACCTGCATCTTTTAAAATTTTTGCAGCCTCATCATTTACCTGCAAAATTCCCAATAATAAATGTTCCACACTTACAAACTCATCACCAAATTGCTTTAAGGATGCATTGGCTTTTAAAAGTGCATTATTCAACTCTCTGCCTAATGACTGTGCTGGTTCTGTACCCTGTACTTTGGGAAGTTTCGTGATGCTTTCATCTGTTTTGTTCAATACAAAAGCAACATTTATATTATTTTTTTTCAGCAAATAGGCAATGGAACTGTCTTCATCTGTTAGCAATGCCTTTAACAAATGGTTGGTTTCAATATTCGGGTTACCCGCATTGTAAGCCAACTGCTGGGCTGCCTGAATGGTTTCCTGTGCCTTAATGGTATAATTATTCAAGTTCATATTTTCTAAATTTATACTACTGGTCTAAAATGTATGTAACCGTTTTTAAAAAGTTAAACCTGCTAACAAATAGGAGGAATTTTATCGTTTTCTTTATATTCACAAATCATAATCCAACCATAAAATATGGAAAAATTGTCGTTTAAAATCGTTAAAACCTGCTGTAAAGTCAGTTTACTCATGGGCATGCTGCTATTCTTTCAGCTAAGTTATGGACAATACCATTTTGAGCCATTGCAACAACTGTTAACAGCCGCTAAAAAAGACATGGGTAAAAACTATGTTTGTATGGTGTATAAGGAAGGA